>JAPPED010000005.1 GCA_028824295.1 Rhodospirillales bacterium
CCCAGTCCTCGCTCCTGTAGAGCCCCCAGTGGTTCTGCAGGAAGAGCCGACCCGGGTTCGTGGGATGATGCGCGATCTTGTGCACGCACTGACCGAACTCGGGGTGCTTGTCGGGGAGAAACTCCGCGCGCACGCCATGGTTGCGTGCCTCCCACGTGACCCCGCCGTCGTCGCTCCGGTAGGCGCCGGCCGCCGAGATGGCGATCATCATGCGCCCGCCCGGCTCGCCGTCCCCGACGATGGTGTGCAGGCAGAGCCCTCCCGCGCCCGGCTGCCAGCGCTCCCGGTGGGGATGGTTCAGGAGGCCCTCCACCGGCCGCCACGAGACCCCGGCGTCGCGCGACTCGAAGAGGCACGCAGGCTCGACCCCCAGGCGGATGACATCGGGCTCGGCCTCCGACCCCGGCCGGATCTGCCAGATGCGCTTGAGCGAGAGCTCCGAATCCTCCGGGAACCTGACCCGGCGTTCATCCTTCCCGGACCAGCTCGTCCCGAAATCGTCGGAGAAGCGCAGCGTGGTCCCCCAGAAAGGGCTGCCCGGGGCCGCCCACAGGCGCGATCGACCGGCGCGGCTATCGTATGCCATCGCATAGACTTCCTCGCCCGGAAAGTGCGGCCCGTCCAACTCCCAGCCGCCGCCGCCGCGCGCGCGGCCCAGGAAGGCCCCCTTTGTCGTGCCGAGCAGGAGGACCGCCTGTCCCGCGGAGACCCTGAAGCCAGTCGAAGTCTTCATTTCCACAGCCCCGTCATCCTTTTCCACATCATTTGGCATCCTTTGCACAATTCCCCCCGGCAACCTGTTGAAGACTATCGCGAACCGGGGCGGACACAAGACGCAACGGCCGCGTGAACCGGGGCGGACACAAAACGTGCCGGCCGCACGGCCCGGCGCCGGGAGTGATGCCGGCTGGCGCATCCCCCGGATCCCGTGCATCATTCCGCCATGCGTATCTGGACTGGAACCAGCGGCTTTGCCTACAAGGAGTGGAAGGGCCGGTTCTACCCGGAGAAGCTCCCGCAGCGGGCCTTCCTCTCGCACTACGCCGGCGAGCTGCCCGCCGTCGAGATCAACAACACCTTCTATCGGCTGCCGAAGGTCGATCTGCTGATGAAGTGGGCCGAGCAGGTGCCGGAGGGCTTCCGCTTCTCGATCAAGGCGTCGCGCCGGATCACGCATTTCAAGCGCCTGGGCCTCTCGAGCACCGACGAGACCACCTACCTGGTCGAGACCTGCGCCACGCTTGGACCGCGCCTGGGCGTGATCCTGTTCCAAATGCCGCCCAACATGAAGAAGGATGCCGGACGTCTGGCCGCCTTCCTCGATCTGCTTCCCGACGGCACCCGCGCCGCCTTCGAGTTCCGCAACGCCTCCTGGTTCGACGACGAAGTGCGAACCCTGCTCGCCGACCGCGACTTCGCACTGGTACACGCGGACATCGACGACCCGCTCCCCGGCGTGCCCGCCGACCGGCCCCTGCCCTCCGGCTCCTGGGGCTACCTGCGCATGCGCCGGCTCGGCTACACCCAGGGTGAACTGGAGCGATGGATGGAGCGTGTCCACGGGCAGGGCTGGGGCGAGGCCTTCGTCTTCTTCAAGCACGAGGACGAAGCCGCGGGGCCCGCGATGGCGAAGGACTTTCTGTCGCTGGCCGATCCCTCCCATGGCGGCGCCGGCGATCCCCAGTAAGCCCGCAGCAAGGAGACGTAGCCGATGGCCGAGTCACGCAGAACCTTTCTGAAGCAGTCCGCGGCGACGGTAGCCGTGGTATCCTTGCCGAGTTGCGCGCCCGCCGGAGCGGAAAGCCCGGATGCGCTCGCGCCAGCCACGCTTCGGGCGGTCGGCGAGGCAGTGCTGCCGGAAGAGCTGGGCGCGGACGGCCGTGAGCGGGCGGTGGCCGCCTTTGAGCTCTGGTCCGAAGGGCTGGAGCCGGTGGCCGAGATGCCTCATCCCTACCTGGTGCCCGTGACGGTCTACACGGGGCCGGATCCGCGGCCCGGCTGGGCCGCCCAGCTGAGCGGGCTCGACATTGAGAGCGGCAAGCGCTTCGGGGCCTCGTTTGCGGAAGTCGGAGTGCCTGAGCGGCGACGGATCCTCGAGCCGCACGTGCGCCGGGCCGGTCCCGACTTCGGCCGGCCGGGGAACGCCGCGCACATCGCCGTCGCGCTCGCGGCCCACTTCTTCGCCTCCCCGATCGCGACCGATCTCTGCTACGGACGGGCCATCGCCAAACAGCAGTGCAGGGGCCTGGCTGGAGCCGGAGACGAGCCCGCCCCGCTGCCGGGAGCCGCGTCATGAGCCAGGTCATCGAGAGCGACGTCTGCATCATCGGGGGCGGCATCAGCGCGGCCATGGTTGCGGAACGCCTCGCGGAACACACGGAGGCGTCCATCACGGTCGTCGAGGCGGGCGGGCGCACCGCTTCTCTGGAAGAGAGGACGGCGACCCGCGCGCGCATGCTCGCGTACGGCGAGAACCCCTACCCGAACGACCACATCCCCGGCCAGACCGGCACGGGCGAGATGTACCAGTCGATGGTGCTGGGGGGCGCCGCGATGCACTGGGGGGGCGCCGTGCCCCGGTATTCGCCGGAGGACTTCCGGGTGCGCTCCCTCTATGGGGTCGGGTACGACTGGCCCATCACCTTCGACGACCTGGAGCCCTACTACCAGGAGGCGGAAGAGCGCATGGGGGTCGCCGGGGAGCAGGGCCCGCCCGAGTACGATCCCCGTTCCAGGCCGTATCCGATGCCGCCCCTGCCGCTCTCCTGGAACCTCGAGCGCATGCGCGAGTGGACGGACGCAGCGGGCATCCCCTTCTGGACCCAGCCGTGGGCGCGCAACACCGAGCCGTGGCAGGGACGCAACGTGTGCCAGCGCTGCGACACCTGCGCGGTGTGTCCGACGGGCGCCAAGTACACTCCGGACTTTGCCTTCGACCGCCTGCTCGCCGCGGCGCGAATCCGGCTCTACGACCGCACGTTGATTCGCTCGCTGAATCTGGCATCGGGCTCGGACCGCATCGAGACCGCCGCGGGATTTCATCAGGACGCCCCCGACCAGCCCGTCGAATTCCGGGCGCGAACCTTCGTGCTGGCCGCCGGCCACAGCTGGAGTTCGCATCTCCTCCTGCTGTCCGCCAACAGCCGCTTTCCCAACGGCCTGGCCAACAGCACGGACAACGTCGGGCGCTACATGACCGGGCACTGGTTCGCCAGCGGCTTCATCGAGCTGCCCATGAGGCTCTACCCGGGGATCTTTCCCAACAACAGCCTGCTGTCGCACCGCTTCGCGAGTCCGGGGCCGCTGGACCGCTACCTGCGCCACGACATCCGCCTGTGGGAATCGACCGTGGGCCGCGAAGCCCGCCTGGCGGCGGACGACGGGCGGGTCCTCTGGGGCGACGAGGTGATGGCCGACTGGCGGGCGCGCACCCGGTCCACCGCGACCGCGCGCATCCGGTCGTACTACGACGTGATTCCCACCCCGGAGAGCCGTCTCACCCTCGACCCGGGCATGCGCAACGCGCACGGGGATCCGATGCCGCGCATCGACTACGTGGCGGGGCAGCCCACCCTCGACCTGGAGCCGCACACCCACGAGACGCTGCTGGGCCGCTTCGACGAGCTCGCGCGCGCGGCAGGCGGGCGCATGATGAGCACGCGGGCGTCACGCCTGTTCGAACATCCCGGCGGCGGGTGCCGGATGGGCGACGATCCCGCCACCAGCGTGGTGGACCGCTGGGGACGCACCCACGACCACGAGAACCTGTTCGTGGTGGGCGCGCCCACGATCGTCTCCAGCGGCTGCGCCAACGGGACCCTCTCCTTCTGCGCACTGTCGCTGATGGCGGCGGAGGAGATTGCGAAGAGTTAGCCGGGGATTCCTGCGGGAACAGCGGATCGCCTGAGGTCCGAATCCCGGCAGGAAATCGGCTAACTACTTATAGGGCTGCACGATCTGCGTTTCCTGTCGTGGTACTGGACCTTGCTGGACTGGGCCCCGAATGCAGGAAAAACGGACTGAATGGCGGGAAGCACGCGTACCCGAAGAAAGGGGGAAGCGCCCTTCGAGAGGCTGCCGTAGGCGATAGCCCCGCTTGACCGGCAAAGCTGGGATTAGCGGGTGACGAAGCACCGACCTCCTCACTCAGTACGTCGGCCCGAGTCGGGCCGACCAACGCTGACTCATGCGGCTGCGGTGTCGTTCCGCCGCCCTGAGATTGCCCTACGACGAGCAGTGTTCGACCTTACTCCCAACCGCCGCGACCTGCTGGCGCTGTTTGAGCGAATAACCGATGTGGCACCTGCCTTGGCGAGCGTGGCGATGTTCGGCGCTCTGGCGAGTGCAGACACCGACGACCCGAAGGTGCTCCTGACGGTCGACACCTTTCTTGAGGCGCTCAATCTACCTTCCGATGAGGAAAGGGCAGTCTTCGCCCTTTTCTCCGAGCGGACGGACGTACTGCGTCAGAAACTGATAAGTGGTGGTTGCCGGGCGGACGATCTACGTGTCTTCGATCCCCTGCCGTTGGCGGATACACCCGTGGTCGTTCATGACGGCAGGGCGTATTGCCCTTCGGTCGCGTTCCTCCACCGAAGAATGACCCGAGGCTTGTTTCACTTCTTCCTGGCGGGGCTACGAGACCGCAGAGAGAGCGGGCGGTTCCTCCGTTACATGGGACGTGTCTTCGAAGACTACATCGACAGATTGCTTCGTCGTGTCTTTCCCAGAGGATCGGGCCGATACCTTGGGCCGGAATGCCTGAACGACCCTGCGCTCCCAGGCTCGAGGAGGTGCGACGCAGTGATCGTCTACGAGAGCTCGGTGGTGCTGATCGAGGCCAAGGCAACGCTACTGCATCTTCCCGTCTGGAGAGACGGAGACATCGAAGCACTTTCCGGCAAGGTTGACGACATCTTCGGTGATGCCGCAATGCAGTTCGCCGGTACGATTCGGCTCATCGAGGAAGGATATCTCAAGGGGAAAGGTGTCGATCCGTCATGTATCGAGAGCTACCTGCCGTTGGTCGTCACTTTGGAAACCATGCCCAACGACTTCATGGTGTATCGCCTCGTCGAGCAACGGATGCGGCGGCAAGTGGCGCTTCAGGATCGGAAAGCCAAGCCGGTCCAATGGGCAGATGTGGGAGATGCTGAATCGCTTGAAACACTCCTAACGGGCGGGAAAAACCTGCATGACATCCTGATGGCCCGACTGGAAGACGGATCGTACCGCGAAGAGTCACTCGGCAATTGGCTCATTGGTCAGTACGAGCCCGCCGAACTTGGGTCGAATGTCCATCTGGACCAGAGGTTCGAGGAGATCGCCGCGCTGGCGCTGGCGGAGCTTCGTTCCCGTCGCGGTGCCGACGAGACGGACCCTTCCACCAACGAGTCCAAATGAGTTCCACGAAGCTTGGCGCGACCGGCTACTCGGTCGACTGAGCTTCTCGACACCAAGATCGGCGTTGCCGAGGATGGCCGGGGGCAGGCGGTCCCGTCGCTCCCCTCCTCAAGCTTCGGGACTCGGTACGGCTACGGAGACCGGCGACCTCCCATCGGACGGTCGGATCTCCCTTGGGTCCTTGCGCCACGACCTCTCATGTACCATGCTTTATGTGCCATCTGTTACATTACGCCAACCTAGGAGATTTAGGGCGTGGCCAAGGGACAATCTGGCAGGCTGGTCATCGAGGTGGAGCCAGCCTTCAAGCGAAAACTCTACAGCGCCCTCGCGTCCGATGGCTTGACACTGAAGGCATGGTTCGTGCGGGGCGCGAAGACCTACTTGGACGAACACGCCTCGCGAGAGCGCCAGCGGTCTCCCGAGGCCACGGGCGAGATACGTCGTTGAAATTCAAGGTAGATGAGTCCCCGCAGAAACTGCGGGGCGGCTATTACACGCCGCCGGACCTCGCAGCATGTATTGGAGGATGGGTAACGACGCGCCGGACGAAGCAGATTCTGGAGCCCAGCTGCGGCGATGGCATCTTCCTTGAAGCGCTTGGATCGACATCAACTCAGCCTCTGACAATCAAGGCCTTCGAAATCGATGCCGAGGAAGCTCAGAAGGCGAGATCCCGGAGCACGCCACCCCACATCAAGACGCGCGTACTTGCTTCTGACTTCCTTGGATGGGCTCTAGGGGAGCTTCAAAAGGGTTCGCAGCACTTCGACGGCGTAGTCGGCAATCCGCCCTTCATCCGCTACCAATACCTGCCGGAGAGCTTCCAGATTCGGGCGGAGAGCATCTTCCGACACCTCGGCTGCCGGTTCACGAGGCACACCAACGCATGGGTCCCATTCATCCTCGCTTGCGTCGCCCTCCTTCGGCCGGGTGGGCGTCTTGGAATGGTCGTCCCTGCGGAGCTCATACATGTCATGCATGCCCAACCGCTACGTTCATACCTAGTGGCACAGTGTACGCGGATCGTCGTCATTGATCCTGAGCAATTGTGGTTTCCGGGCACGTTACAGGGCGCAGTCATCTTGCTCGCGGAAAAGCGACGTTCGCACCGTCAACGGTGTGAAGGTCTTGGGATCATACCTGTAAGGGATCGCGAGTTCGTCAGCCAGGATCCGGAGCAAATGTTCCGGGCGGCGGACACCAGCAACGGCAAGACGATCGAGGGCAAGTGGACTAGAGCATTGCTTGACGCCAGTACGCGGGATCTTCTGGACGCCACGGCGGAGAATCCAAAAGTCCAACGCTTTGACGATGTGGCGAGCGTGGATGTTGGCATCGTCACCGGTGCTAACAAGTTCTTCTTGGTGCCCAACGAGACGGTCGAACGATTCGGACTCCACGACTACGCGTATCCGATGTTCGGGCGCAGCGGGCATTGCCCAGGGATCGTCTACGATGAGCGCCAGCACGTCGCAAACGCTATGAACGGAAAACCCACGAATTTCATTTGGTTCAGAAATGCGGGGGTAGAGCGCCATCGGCTCGTAGCGAAGTACATTCGGCTCGGAGAGGACCAGAAGCTGCACCGCCGATACAAGTGCCGTATTCGCTCCCCGTGGTACTGTGTGCCATCCGTTTACGCCACGGACATCGGCATGCTCAAGCGTTCTCATCACGCCCCTCGACTGGTTTTCAACAAGGCGAAGGCGTTTACCACTGACACGGCTTATCGGATCAGTACATCCAAGGTCAACGCCAGCACGTTGGTCGCCTGCTTTCTGAATCCCCTGACCGCTCTGAGCGCCGAACTCGAAGGGCGGCACTACGGAGGAGGCGTGTTGGAACTGGTTCCGTCAGAGATTGAGAGGCTCCTGATTCCGATACCGGCCGCGGTCGATTTCGAGCTTGGACGCCTGGATCAGGCAGTGCGGACACATTGCACGGAAGATGTACTCAGTGAGTACGGTCAACAGGTGCTGTCGCTAATCGGATTAACGAAGCCGGATCGCGAACAGTTGTTTCAGGGATGGGTAGCGCTCCGGAATCGACGGCAACGTGTTTCCGCTCGGGCCCCTGCCGTGAAGTCCACCGCCAATGCATCTGAACGTGTCGGCGCGAACTAGTGAGGTAGCCAACTCACCCCAAGGACACGTTCGACACAGGGTCGGGAACTGGATGACTCGATCTAGTCGATCTCTATCACGAATCGTGTCCGATCAGCCGAATCACGATAGAGTGTCATGGTGCGACCGACGAGATCCCGGCGGGCGACAAACTCTTTCGTCGGTCCCCAGCTCAGCCTCGTCATCGCGTTTCGTTGCAGATACGATGGTGTCGTCGTGCTGGTTGTGTGTCCGATCCGCAGCTTGAACTCACCCTGTTCAATCCCCTTCACAATCAGCCGAAACCTCGCGTACGCTTCTTCGACCGTAGAATAACCGGTCGGCCCCCAATCTAGCGCAGCGAACACTTCCTCTCGAAAGTAGTGTCGATGATCGACTGATGGATCTAGCAACCCCTTATCAAGGTTGATGGAACCGGTGGGGTGCGTGTTCCTTCCCGAAGGAATTCCCAAATCGCGCTCGGTCAGGGCTTTGCTGCGCCAGATCAACTTGGGTTTGACGGAAGGACCCGGGAATCCAATCGTCCCCATCGTGTCTGGAGCCGGTTCACTTTTCGGTGTTGGCGGACGGACGGAAGGTCCACGCAGCCTGTCTACAGGTAGTGACATCGTCGGGACGTCGGCGGCGAGTCCGCTCGTCGCCCGGCTTTCGCGCGGCGGAAGCGGTGATGCCTCATCAGCAACTCGCCCCTGCTCGTAGAAAAGGTCGAGTTCATCCGCTCGTTCGACGCGCACGATGTTCTGCGGGTAGGCAACGGAAAGCCTGTCGAACTCAGCGCAGATGGACTCCAAGAAGTCAGTATCCTCATCTTTCGTCGCGTCCAAGTCGAGGACTACGCTCGATTCAATGTTGTTGTTGAGTCCGCCCACAGTCAGGTTCGCACTTCCAATGATCGCCCCGGCCCTCGTCGGACCCCACGCGACGTATATCTTCGGATGAAACAGAAGCTTTTGATCTCCGGTGTCCACGCAGTGAACGTTGGCCCCGGCTTCCACCAGCGCAGTTAACCCCTGCAACGTGGTGACGCCATTGCGAATCCCAACGAAGGCATCAACGCGACACCCAGCTGCCGAGACAGCGGATGCGATAAGGTCGACACCGCCCTGCGTGACATAGGCGACGCTGAGGAGCAAACGGTGCGGAGTGGTTTGTGCCAGTAGCGTCCGCAACGCTACCAAATGGGTGCGTTCCGTTAGACCTTGGAGAAGGAACGTCTTGCGTGGTGCGTCCTCGCGCGTCTCGGCCATGGCCAAACGAATTCGGTTCAGGTGGTGAGGTTACGGTAGAGCAAGACCGACGAGAGCACCAGCGGCCTTAAGGGCCTCCATCGCCGCACGAGATGCACCAAGTGTCTGGACTGTGGCAGCGAGTCCCGAGAGCATACCACGCAGCTTGACCAGGTTCGGTTGCGCCTCCTGTATCTCCGCTTCGGCTTCGCTCACGAGAACGAGTGCTTGGCCGCGTTCCGACGAGTGGCGGTCCGGTTGATGATCAAGTGATTGCCGGGCGAGGTCGAGCGCCTCGGCTACCTGACGCTTCTCGTCCTCTCCGAAGACGACAGAGAGATTCGCGATGGAATGAGCACCAGTTTGTACGATTCCCTGGCTCTGATACACGTTCACTACCGTGTCGGGATGCTGAGACTCGTCGCCCTCGTGCGCGGAGAGCAGAGCATAGTCAATCTCATTATTGACCCGGTCAAGTGCGGGGGCGATCAGATCACGAATCCCCTCTTGGTTTCGCCTCGACATTAGATCATGGGCATCGTTTAGGTGTCTCTCCAAGTCATCCGTGTGTGCATCGAGCAGCGAACGGACCAGAGCTTTCATGTCGACCGCTAGATTGCTGGTCAGTGGCTGACGCGCCGCAGTAAGGCCGCGCGCAATCGCATGCCAGATGAGATTCGCACGAACGCGCGCCTCACTCCGGACAGCGTCTCGGACTTGAATGATCGTCATTCCCGACGCAAGTGCTCCGCGACTCGCCATCTCCTCACGGATTTGGCGAACAACCCGACCCAGCGTCTCTACACGATCCTGCAAATCTAGCCGGGCTCTCTCTTGGATTACCCTTCTCGTATCATCTCGCACGGTTGACCTCGGCTCTGTACTGGGAGGCAGATGGAACCGTCAAAGCAGAAACATGGCCGCTTCGAAGGTACGATAGACCGCCTAGATCGGAGAGTTCCCAAGGGGTTAGCAGAGGGCTAGGGAAGAAGATGGGGGCGGGCACGGGTTCGGTCGCTTCAGAGCACGGAGCAGATGGCCAACGCGTGACATGCACCCCTGCGGCTCCCGAAGTCGAGGCGACCCGCCGGGTCGCCAGTAGACGCCGACGGGTTCTTCCCAGTGCATCCTTCATGGTTCCTCCCTCCGCGCATGATCGACTCCGCCAATTATAGCGCTTCCTTCGGGGACCTGCTCGCGTTGCGGGACCCTCTGTCAGAGCGGAGGGGCGGGACGCCGATGGCGACGTCCCGGCGCCGCCGGGCGACCCGGCCCTGCACAGCGCCAAGCTGGACGACGTGGCAAGACGGACGATGCGCTCGGTTGACCGACGTGCTGGCGGATGAGCGCAGGTCACATCGCGATGCCGACACCCGAGGCGTCACCGCTCGATCCCACCCCCGCCGCGTTCGGGGCCTCGCGGCCGGGGCGGTGGCGGTACGACAACGCGGGTGATGGTCCGGGGGCGCTCCCGCTCCCGTGTCTGTTCGCGCTCCCTCTCCCTCATGGTCGCCCGCACCGACCATGCGCGCCGCTCCGCCTCCACCAGCCTGTTTCGATAGAACTTGCCCCAACCGCGCTCGATCTCGCGGGCTCTCTCTCCGTGCGCCTTGCCCAACTCGGCCCGCTCGTCCCTGTGATACCCGTCGAGATCCTCGCGCC
>JAPPED010000006.1 GCA_028824295.1 Rhodospirillales bacterium
TGCATGCGCTCCGGCAGGCCGCCGACGTTGTGGTGGGACTTGATGGTGACGCTCGGCCCGCCCGAGGGGGCGACCGACTCGATGACGTCCGGATACAGGGTGCCCTGCGCCAGGAAATCGGCCCCGACGTCGCGTGCGACCTTCTCGAACTCCTCCACGAACACGCGGCCAATGGTCTTCCGCTTCGCTTCCGGTTCCGCGACGCCGGCGAGCGCTGTCAGGAACGAATCGCCCGCATCGACGGTGCGGAGCTCGATGTTGAAGCGCCCTCGGAAGGTTGCCTCCACCTCGTCTGCCTCGCCCGCGCGCAGGAGGCCGTGGTCGACGAACACGCAGGTCAGGCGGTCACCGACCGCCTCGTGGACCAGGCGTGCCGCCACCGAGCTGTCGACACCGCCCGACAGGCCGCAGATGACCCGTCCGTCGCCTACCTGGTGGCGGATGCGCGCAACCGCCTCCGCACGAATTCGCCCGACCGACCACGAGCCGCTCAGCCCGGCGACGTCCCGCACGAAACGGCGCAGGAGCGCCGAACCGTCCGGCGTATGCACCACTTCCGGGTGGAACTGCACGCCGTAGTAATGACGGCGGTCGTCGGCAATGGCCGCGAAGGGCGCGGCCTTGGTCCGGGCCACTGCCCTGAAGCCTTCCGGCATGGCGTCGACGCGGTCACCGTGGCTCATCCAGACGGGGTGGCACTCGCCGGGTTTCCAGAGACCGTCGAACAGCGCCGACGGCGCCGTGATCTCGATGTCGGCGCGTCCGAATTCCCGGGTCCGCGCGGCGCCCACCCGGCCGCCGAGGGCCTCGACCATCGCCTGCTGTCCGTAGCAAATCCCGAGGACCGGTACGCCACTTCCGAAGATTTCCGGTGCGATGGCCGGTGCCGATTGAGCGGCGACCGAGGCCGGACCGCCCGACAAGATGATGGCACCGGGCGGGGGATCAAGATGATCGGCCGCGCGGTGCCAGGGAACGATCTCGCAGTAGACGCGGTGCTCCCGCACGCGTCGCGCGATTAGCTGGGTGACCTGGCTCCCGAAGTCGACGACGAGAACACGTTCGGTCACCCGTCCAGATTCTTCCGGTACAGCGCGATCTGCTCCGCCAAGTCATCGCCGCTGGGACACGGGAAGTCGCAGACGGCTTCGATCTTGGTCAAATTGGCCTCAGCCTCTTCCAGGCGCCCCAGCGCCAGAAAGGTCTCGGCCTGGTAATGGAGCGCCCCGGTGTGCTCGGGGGCGAGGGTCAGTGCCTTCGCGTAGTGCTGGAGCGCCTTGTCAAAGTTCTGCAGGCGGCGTTCCAGGTATCCGAGCTGGTTCCACGCCTCGGCGGAATCCGGAGCCTCTGCCAGCACGGCGCCGAGCGCCAGCCGGGCATTCTCGTAGTAGCCGCCCTCGATGAGTTCGCTGGCTTCCGCGAGGAGCGTCGCGGTCTCGTCGCCGCCGCCCACCCCGAACGAGTCGGTAGGCTCTTCCATGGCGAGGGCGGCGGGGCCCGCGGTCGCAACCAGCAGCACGGTTGCTGACGCCGCAAGGCGATGCCGCCATGCCGGACCAACCCACTTAGTCATCATGTTCCTCCGGGGCGATCATGCAATGGATCGGGAGAACCAGGATCATACTCCCGTCCTATAGTTAGGGGCCTCGCGCGTCACGGCAATATCGTGGATATGGCCTTCGCTGATGCTGGCCGACGTGACGCGGACGAATTCGCATTCCCGCTGCATCGCCACGATTGAGCGGCACCCGGTATATCCCATGGCCGCCCGCAGTCCGCCGACCAGCTGGTGGATCACGGCGGCGGCGGGCCCCTTGTAGGGCACGCGTCCCTCGACCCCCTCCGGGACGAACGCCATTCCGGCGCCGAGTTCTTCCTGGAAGTACCGGTCGGCCGACCCGCGCGCGAGCGCGCCCACCGATCCCATGCCGCGATACGACTTGTAGGAGCGACCGCCGTACAGGAACACCTCGCCCGGGGTTTCCGACGTGCCGGCGAGCAGCGACCCCACCATGATGCAGTCGGCGCCGGCCGCGATCGCCTTCGCAAGGTCACCCGAATAGCGGATTCCCCCGTCGGCGATGCAGGGAATTCCGGCTTCCCGCGCGGCGGCGGCGGCCTCGAGAATCGCGCTGAACTGCGGCATCCCCACGCCGGCGACCACCCGGGTCGTGCAGATCGATCCTGGGCCGATTCCGACCTTGACCGCGTCGACACCGGCTTCGGCCAACGCCTGCACCCCTTCGGCCGTCGCGACGTTGCCCCCGATAACCCGCGCCTCGTTGGACAAGGTGCGAATCGTCGACACCGCCTCCAGAACGCCCCGCGAGTGACCATGGGCGGTGTCGACGACGATGGCGTCGACCCCGGTGGAGACCAGGGCCTCGGCTCGCTCGACTTCGGTCGTGCCGACGCCGACGGCAGCGGCGACCTGCAGGCGCCCGCGCGCGTCCTTGGAGGCGTTGGGATGACGCTCTGATTTCTCGATATCCGTCAAGGTGATGAGGCCAACGCACCGCCGGTCCCGATCGACGACCAGCAGCTTTTCGATCCGACGCTCGTGCAGGATCGCCTGTGCCTCTTTCGAACCGATTCCCTCCTCCGCAATGGCCAGGTTGTCGGAGGTCATCAGATCCCTGACCGGCTGCGATTCGTCGCGGGCGAAGCGAACGTCGCGGTTCGTGATGATGCCGACGACCACGCCGTCCCGGTCGACGACCGGAAACCCGGAGATGCTGTACTGCCGCTTGAGTCGGCGGACCTCGCCCAGGGTGGCGTCGGGACTGACGGTCACGGGGTCCACGACCATCCCGGATTCGTACTTCTTGACCCGCATCACCTCGCGGGCCTGCTCGTCGATCGACAGGTTCTTGTGGATCACGCCGATGCCGCCCGCCTGCGCCATGGCAATCGCAAGGTCCGCCTCGGTCACGGTGTCCATCGCCGACGACACCAGCGGGATCGCGAGCGGGAAGTCGCGGGCAAACTGGGTGGCGGTTTCCACGTCGGCCGGCAGCACTTCCGACGCTGCCGGCCGGATCAGGACGTCGTCGAACGTGAAGGCTTCACGCATGTGATGGACCCGGTGTCTGGTTCGTGGCGCTTGATCGGATAGGTATAGACCGCGCGCGTGGCCGGCGAAAGGCGAACTACCGGCCGGCGGAATCCGGCGGCGGTCGAAACCCGCTTGCCAGGAGGAACATTTCGCTCGAATCGGCTCGCGACGCCGGAGGCTTCTCGCGCCGGACCTTGGCAAATGTGTCGCCGAGCGCCCGCACCAGCTCCTCCTCCCCCTGTCCCCGAATCAGCTTTACGAGCAGGGTACCGCCCGGTGCGAGGAGAGCGACCGCGCAGTCGACAGCAGCCTCCGCGAGGGCCAGCGAGCGAAGCTGGTCGGTGGACCGATGCCCGGTGGCCGGTGGCGCCATGTCGGAAAGCACGGCGTCGGCCGGACCCCCAAGCGCCGAGCGGAGCCGCTCCGCGGCGTCCGCGGCAAAGGCGTCGCCCTCCAGAATGATCGCGTCGCCGACCGGCGCGACGGTCTGCAAATCAAGCGCGACGATCCGCGCCGTCGGCGCGCGCGCCACCGCGACCTGAAGCCAGCCGCCCGGAGCCGACCCCAGATCAACGATCCGGCGGGACCGCCGAAGGAAGTCGTGACGATCATCGATGGCCGCCAGTTTGTACGCCGACCTAGATCGATAGCCCTCTTTCGCCGCCGCAGCGACAAAGGGATCCGTCTGCTGGCGGCGGAGCCAGCGCTGCTCGGAGACGGAACGGCCGCGCATGCGCGGCGCGGCCGTTCGGCGCGCGCGTGGCCGGGACCGTGGCGGCGGTCGGCGACGCGACATCGTCAGCCGGATCGCCGCCCCGGGCAGCGGGAACGGAATGGCTGCGCGTCCGCCAGGGCGGCGGGGACCGGGACCCGCAGGTCCATCGTCGGCCGGAGGGGGCGACAGGAGGCAGTCGGCGCAATCCGGCCGGTATTCAGTAGATCACCACGCTGCGGATGGATTCACCGCGGTGCATGAGATCAAAGGCGTCATTGATGTCAGCGAGCGGCATCGTGTGCGTGATCATGTCGTCGATGTCGATCTTGCCGTCCATGTACCAGTCGACAATCTGTGGCACCTGGGTCCGGCCCTTGGCCCCACCGAACGCGGTTCCGCGCCACACCCGGCCGGTCACCAGCTGGAACGGGCGGGTGGCGATCTCGGCCCCGGCCGGCGCCACGCCGATGATCACCGATTCGCCCCATCCCTTGTGGCAGCATTCCAAGGCCTGACGCATCGTGGTGACGTTGCCAATGCACTCAAAGCTGTAGTCCGCGCCGCCGCGCGTCAGGTCCACGAGATGGCCGACGAGGTCGTTTCCCGCATCGCGGGGATTGACGAAATCCGTCATGCCGAACTTCCGCGCCGTCGCCTCGCGTGCGGGATTGATGTCGACGCCCACGATCATGTTGGCGCCGACCATGCGAAGCCCCTGGATGACGTTGAGCCCGATGCCGCCGAGGCCGAAGACGACGCAGTTCGACCCGGGCTCGACCTTGGCCGTGTTGATGACCGCACCAATCCCCGTCGTCACACCGCAGCCGATGTAGCAAATCTTGTCGAAGGGGGCGTCTTCACGCACCTTCGCCACCGCAATTTCCGGCAGGACCGTGTGGTTCGCGAACGTCGACGTGCCCATGTAGTGCAGCACCGTTTCGCCAGCAAGCGAGAACCGGCTGGTCCCATCCGGCATCACGCCCCGACCCTGGGTCTCGCGGATGGCCTGGCAGAGGTTGGTCTTGCCGGACGTGCAGTACTCGCATTGCCGGCACTCGGGCGTGTACAGGGGGATCACGTGGTCGCCGGGCTTGACCGACGTCACCTCGCGGCCGATATCGACAACGACTCCCGCACCCTCGTGTCCAAGAATGGCCGGGAACATGCCTTCGGGATCGTCCCCTGACAGGGTGAACGCATCCGTGTGGCAGACGCCGGTCGCCTTGATCTCCACAAGCACCTCGTTGTCCTTTGGTCCCTCGAGATCGACTTCCTCGATCACGAGCGGTTTGCCGGCCTCGACGGCTACTGCTGCTCTCGTCTTCATCGCACGGATTCTCCCTTGGGAATACGTCGGGCTGACCATATCACGCCGCAGCGGTGTTCTAGGCTCCAACCCGGTCTGAAACTCACGGACCCGAGCGCCCCTGTCCTGCTTCCGCGGCGGGGACTTCAGTCGCCTGACCGTTCCCTAGCTGCGCCGGTATCCGGCCGCTTCGCCATGCGGGCCAGGCGGACACCACGACGCTTGGTACATGGTTCAAACAGGGGCAGCCGGTACGGATGTCGAAGCGCGACGGGAGCCGAGGCGCCGGCAACGAGCCGGTGGGTACTGGGAGGCGCATGCCAGCGACTCTGGCGGACCCGATCACGCCGAATACCGTGTTGGCCTCGATGCGGCGGGCAGCAGACGTTGTGCACGGCAACGGCCAGCGGCACACTCCCATCGCCGTCTACTCCGTCAGGTGCCACCATGACCACGCCCCCGCCCGCCCAGGCCGGCATGCCGCTCGCCGATGTCGACACGCCAGCCCTCCTCATCGAGATGGACGCCTTCGAGCGCAATCTCGACACTATGGCCCACGGCATCGCAGCTGCGGGTGTCCGGCTCCGCCCGCATGCGAAGACCCACAAGTGCGCGCCGATCGTGCGCCGGCAGATGGCGCTGGGGGCCGTGGGGGCATGCTGCCAGAAGGTGAGCGAAGCGGAGGCGCTGGTGCAGGCCGGGGTACCCGATGTTCTCGTGAGCAACCAGGTCGTCGGGGGCCGGAAGATCGCCCGGCTGACGTCCATGGCCAGCGATGCAAAGGTCGGGGTCTGCGTGGACAATGCGCACAACGTGGCAGAGATCGGCGCGGCGGCCGTCGGCGCCGGCGTCAGCATCGACGTATTGGTGGAGATCGATGTCGGGATGTCGCGCTGCGGCGTCGCGGCGGGCGATGAGGCGCTGGTGCTGGCACGGCAGGTCGCCGCAACCGATGGGCTCCGGTTTGCGGGTCTCCAAGCCTACCACGGCCTCGCGCAGCACATCCGCAGCCACGCCGAGCGGCGCGCGGCCACCGATGCCGCCATCGACCTGACCCGCTCGACCGTCGACCTGCTGGGCCGGCAAGGTATCCCGTGCGAAATCGTCGCGGGCGCCGGCACCGGCACATGGGAATTTGAAGCGGCAAGCGGTGTCTACAACGAGTTGCAGGCGGGCTCGTACGTCTTCATGGACGCGGACTACGCGCAGAACCTGGATGCGACGGGGGCACCCGTCGCCAGTTTCGAGCAGGCGCTCTTCATCTATTCGACCGTGATCAGCAGCCCGGTTCCCGAACGCGCCGTCGTGGATGCCGGGCTCAAGGCGCTGTCGGCGGAATCCGGCGCGCCGGAAGTCGCCGACATCGAGTCGGCACGCGTCGCCGGTGTCTCCGATGAACACACGACGATCGACCTGTCGAATTCCAACACCCGCCTCGCGGTCGGCGATGGCGTCAAGTTGATTCCTTCGCACTGCGATCCCACCGCGAATCTGCACGACTGGTATGTGTGCGTACGGAATGACCACGTGGAAGCCCTTTGGCCTGTCGTCGCGCGCGGATGCATCTGGTAGTGGACAGGCTGCTCCCCAGAACCCTCGCAGGCCGGCGGGATCGGGTCAGAATGACTGTGACCACGGCCGATCGGCCGTTGGACAGGTCCTCGTGCCTCGGCTAGTTTCGGAAGCTGCATCGACGCGACTTTCCGCCCAGCACTAGCGGCCTGCAGCAGCGCCATTGTCCCGTCACGAGTCATACCTTGCCGAGTCATCTCTTCACCAGTGAATCCGTGTCCGAAGGTCATCCGGACAAGATTTGCGACCAGATTTCGGACACGCTTGTCGACCTGATCCTCGAGCGGGCCGAGGATCCGAGGGCTGCGCGGGCGGCCTGTGAAGCGGTGACCACCACCAACCTCGTGCTGGTCGCCGGCGAAATTCGCGGGCTCACACTGCCGGTGGCAGAAGTCGAGTCGGCAGTGCGGCAGACCGTTCGCACCATCGGGTACGAGCAGGAATCGTTCCACTGGCAGCACTTCGAGTTCGATTACCGTCTCCACGGCCAGTCCTCGGACATCGCTCAGGGAGTGGACGCCGCGGCACAGGCGGACGAAGGCGCGGGCGACCAGGGCCTGATGTTCGGTTATGCCTGCCGTGAAACCGAAGACGCCCTCATGCCGGCCGCCCTGCACTACAGCAACCAGATCCTCCTGCACCTCCGTGACGCGCGGCGTGCGGGCACGGTGGACGGCCTAGGCCCGGACGCGAAGTCCCAAGTCACGCTCCGCTACGAGGATGGCCGCCCCGTCGGGGTCGAGAAGGTCGTGGTCTCGAGCCAGCACGATGCGAGCCTTTCGCTGGCAGCAGTCCGCGACCGCATCATCCCGTCCATCGAGACCGTCTTGCCGCGAGGGTGGATGCCGCCCGCCGCCTCGGTTCTCGTCAATCCGACCGGCAAGTTCGTGATCGGTGGTCCCGACGCGGATGCCGGGCTCACCGGCCGCAAGATCATTGTCGACACCTACGGCGGCGCCTGCCCGCATGGCGGCGGCGCCTTTTCCGGCAAAGACGCGAGCAAGGTCGATCGCTCTGCGGCGTACGCCGCCCGCTACCTGGCCAAGAACATCGTCGCGGCCGGGCTGGCCGATGCCTGCACCATCCAGGTGGCGTATGCCATCGGCGTGGCGGATCCCGTCTCGATCCGCGTGCAGACTGACCGGGGGCCGGAACGCGACGCTGCGCTGACGCGAGTGCTGGATGACGGAACGGTGTTTTCCCTGCGGCCCGGCGATATCCGCGAGCAGCTGGGGCTCTATCGTCCGATCTATCGCCGCACGGCTTCCTACGGGCACTTCGGGCGCGCACCCGAAGCGGACGGCGGCTTCAGCTGGGAGCAAACCGACCGCGTCGACGCCCTACGTGCCGCGGTCAGCTGAACCGCCTCGTTATCGCTGTTACGGACGGCGGCAGCGCGGCCGCCTGCGACCCGGCCGGAAGGCCCTGATCGAGCACGTCCTCCCCGAGCTCTCGATCCCCGTTGACCAGCCAGCTGGCACGCTCAACCCCGCTTCCCTGTTTTCTGGACCCGTGACCGAAACCTGGCTGGAAATCGGTTTCGGGAGTGGCGAGCACCTGACCGCCCTGGCCCGTGCCCACCCGGACACCGGGTTTCTGGGGTGTGAGCCCTTTATCAGTGGGGTCGCCGCACTGCTTGCCCACCTGCCGATCAAGGACCGTGCGCGGACCCGGATCCTGGCGGACGACGCCCGTCTGCTCCTCGACGCACTGGCTCCCTCGTCAATCGGCCGCGTGTTCCTCCTGTTCCCGGACCCCTGGCCCAAGCGCCGGCACGCGAAGCGGCGATTCGTGCAGCCACACACGCTCGACCAGCTGGCCCGGGTGATGCGTCCGGGGTCGCGGCTGCGGTTCGCGAGCGACCACCCGGTGTGCCAGCACTGGACGCTGCGGCAGCTCCTCGATCATCCGCAGTTCGAATGGACCGCCCGCCGTCCCGGGGACTTCCTCGCACCGCCCGAGGATTGGCACGGGACTCGCTACGAGACTCGTGGCGCCCCCGGGTCGTCCGGCCTCCTGTTCCTCGAGTTCGCCCGGACCGGGACGGCCGCGTCGCCAAGCGGTCATTGACCGGCTAGCAGATCGTCCATGGTGATTGCCGTCTCGGGAAATGTGCGCACGATGCGGACGTCTTCGGTGACCAGCGGATAACCCATCGACTTGGCCAAGGCGACAAACTCGCAGTCGTAGGCCGGACAGGCCGAATTGGCGACAAGTCCCATCACGGCGGCGGAGTCGACATCGCGCTCGCCATCAACCAACTCGGCCTCCGCACTCCGAATCAGGGCGCTGGCCTGCGCGAGTCCGATCGTGCCGGCGCGAAGATAGCGGGCCAACATGTTGCGGAATTCGGATCGCCACAGCGTCGGCACAAACCACTCGTCGGTATGTCGCCGCAGGGCCACAGCGCTGTCGGTGTGCGCCCCCGGCAGCCAGTAGTACGCGACGATGTTCGTGTCAACCACGACGTTCACGGCCGGCCGCTACGCTTGTACCGGTCCACGAGGCCGTGATCGACGGGCGGCAGCTTGCCTCGCAGCTGGGCAGCTTCGGCCATCAGTTCCGCTTTGGATCGCGGCGGTTGCTCCGCGTAGCGTTCGAGGCAGGCGATGACCTCGTTCTGCAGGCTTCGGTGGTGACGGCGCGCAATGTCCTTCAACCGCTCATGGAGTGTGGCGGAGATGCCCTTGATCGTGATGGATGGCATGGGCTGACTTCCGATTTGCAACCAAAGTGCAAGTTTGGGCGGGACGGCGCGTTCTGTCAACGTCGCGGCGCGGCATCCGAAGGGGCATGTCGTCATGCCGGACAGGCATAGCCGGCACTGGTCCACGTTCCGCACCGTCCTGGCGTCCACCAGCCGGTCGTTCTCAAACATGTCGTTGATCAGGTAGATCCGGCCGCGCGGGTTGTGCGTCGGCGTCCCGACCCCGACACAGGCCGCTGACGTTGAGGTCACGGCAGATCAATCCATAATGTCGAAACTGTAACTATGTAACAGGCAGGTTTGCGCAATGACCCAGCGTGTTCCCGTAACCGTGCTGACCGGATTTCTCGG
Organism: Rhodospirillales bacterium; assembly: GCA_028824295.1. NCBI lineage: Bacteria > Pseudomonadati > Pseudomonadota > Alphaproteobacteria > Rhodospirillales > Rhodospirillales bacterium. The sequence continues at coordinate 9,707 of JAPPED010000006.1, forward strand.
CAGCGGCAAAACCACCCTGCTCAACCGAATTCTGACGGAGAACCACGGTCAACGCATAGCCGTGATCGAGAACGAGTTTGGCGAGATCGGCGTCGATCAGGAGCTGGTGATCAATGCCGACGAAGAAATCTTCGAGATGAACAACGGCTGCATCTGCTGCACCGTGCGAGGCGACCTGATCCGCATCCTGGGAAACCTGGTCAAGCGGCGCGACAAGTTCGACCGGATCCTGGTCGAGACCACCGGACTGGCTGACCCGGGCCCGGTGGCGCAGACGTTCTTCGTCGACGACGAGACCCGCGAGTCGTTCGACCTTGACGGCGTCGTGACCCTGGTCGATGCGAAACATGCGGAGTTGCAGCTCGACACCAGCGAGGAAGCCGCATCGCAGATCGCCTTCGCAGACGTCATCGTCATCAACAAGATTGATCTGGTTGACACCGACGCACTCGACGCACTGAAACGGCGGCTCAGGTCGATGAATCTCATGGCCCGCATCGAACAGGTCGAAATGGCCGATGCACCCATGGAACAAGTGCTGAACGTCGGCGGCTTTGATCTCGACCGTGCACTGGAGCTCAAACCAAGCTTCCTCGAACCGGAGTATGCATTCGAGTGGGGCGGTGTACTGCGCCTCGACGGCAAGGCGAAATTCAGGCTTCAGAATGGGCCAGATCCCGTGATGTCGGCGGTGCTGGAGCCCATCCACGCGGCCACGACCGAAGCCCTGATGGAGGCCGCGGAACGCGTCTACACCCGGTTCTCGGCACCCGGTGAGGTGCTGCAGCCGGGCGCCACGATGACCCCGGGCGAAACCCTCTGGACGCTGACGCTCACCGATGCCGATCACTACGAATACACGCTTGCTGCCGATCAGCCGGGCCTCTACGCACTGTTTACCGAGCACACGCCGGAGGAATTCGACGCCGGGTTCTACGGTGATTCGGGTGCGGGCATCGACGTTGCGATGGAGCATTTTTTCAATCCGGAGCACACGCACGACGACACGGTCGGTTCGATCGCCCTGGAACTCGATGGCGAGATCGACGGCACGGCGCTCAACGCATGGATGGGCCAGCTGCTGCAGACCCGAGGCCCCGATATTTTCCGGATGAAGGGCATTCTGGCGATCGCGGGCGAAGAGCAGCGATTCGTGTTCCAGGGCGTGCACATGCTGTTCGACGGCCAGCCCGGCAAGGCCTGGGGCGACCAGCCCCGCTCCAACCGCCTGGTCTTTATCGGCCGCAATCTGGATGAGACGGAGCTGGAACAGGGTTTGCGCAATTGCCGGGCGCGATGAGAACAGTCGCCATCGAGCCCGGGGGCGAATCGGACAAAACCGACGGTTGGCATTTGGAGTGATCTGCAGCGAAGCGGTACTTTGCCAGCCGGTGAGACGTTCCACGCCCCGGCGGGAGCAAAGCCTGTCCCCACGGCCGTTGCAGGCTCGGCGACAACCGCGGATGCCCGACAGCAGTCTCATGCTCCTGTTTCCCGGCAGCCCGAGGGCTCGGATTGCCGGTCTGCGAGGCGATCAATGCGATGTGACAGGCGATGTTCGTTCAACCGACGGCTGGGTCGAAGGCCGTGAGTGACTATGGGCTCGATAGTTGGACAGTGAACGCGCCTCTGACCGGCGTGTGTGTCGAGCGTAGCGGGCAGTTTGCAGCGTTTGCGGGAGGGGACGGCTGCGTTCGCATTGTTTCCCTTGTTGAACCGGAATCCTCTCTCTCGGTATGGTCACTAACAAAAGGCGCAGTGCTGGCGCTGACCCCCGATTGTCAGGCGCGCGGCTTCCTGTGTGGGGCCGATGACAGCGCGCTGTACCAAGTCCATCCCATGGATGGACCACGAGAGCTGGCGCTGCTCACCCGTTCTTGGCCAGATCAAGTGGTCGCGCACCCGCGTGGCCTGCGAGCGGTCTCCGACGGCCCGGAAGTCCGGCTGCTGGACGCCGAGGGCCGGCTGGTCACCGTGCTTGCCGAGCATCCAAGCACCGTCGCCGGCCTGGCCTTTGACGACAGCGGCCGGCGGCTGGCCGTCTCGCACTACAACGGGGTCAGCCTGTGGACGCTGGACGGGCGAAGCGGTGAGCCGCAGCGCCTGTGTCATCGAGGCTCACACCTCGATCTAACCTGGAGCAGGAACGGCCGGTTTCTGGTGACGGCCACGCAGGAAAAGACACTGCACGTGTGGGATCTCGTGTCCGGGCAGGACTCCACGCTCGGGCCGTGCATCAACAAGGTCAAGGCGCTCAGCTGGAGCGCTGACGGATCGTGGCTGCTCGCCTCGGGGGCCGATACCGTTAGCGGTTGGTCATTCTCGAACGACCGCCTGCCGGCGGCGGCGCCGCACATGCTGGGGCGCTACAGCGAATACCTGATCGGCAATGTTTGCGCCAACCCCAGCCTCGCCCTGGCGGCGGCCGGGTACAACGATGGCGGTCTTGAGCTGGTGAGCCTGGCGGTTCAGCCGCAGAGGCGGAGCCTGGTCAGAGCGCCAAGCAGTCCAATCGCAGGCCTCGCGTGGTCCCCGAGCGGGGACCACTTGCTCGGCGGAGACAAGGACGGGCGATTGTTCGCATATCGTTTCGATAGCGATTCGCTCGCCCGCCTTGCCTGCACAGATTGACGTTCGCTAGACGACCGCAATCGGGTTGCCCGGTGAACCCGTGGCACCCTTGATCGGCAGCGTCGAGAAGATGAAGGCGAACTTGTAGACGCCGTCATTGGCCAGATGGTCGAGCCGCACGTTCTCCAGGATGTGGATACCGTTCTTCGGCAGGAAAATCTGGTGGACGGGGAATGCCAGGTTCGGATCCGGGTTGGGCACGCACTCAATCGCCCAGACGTCGGCCGCACCCACGGAAATTCCCTTGGCTGCGAGCCATTCCGCCGCGCCCACGCCAATTCCAGGCTCGCCAGAATTGAACCGGGCGTTGTCCTTCATCCACAACTCTTCGCCCCAGCCGGTGCGCCACATGCACGCGCTGCCTTCAGTGATGTCGGCTTCGCTCATGCCTTGACGTTCCAGGCAGGCCTGCAAGTCGGCGACGGTGATCTCCTCACCCTTGTCCAGCATGCGCCCCTTGAGGCTCATGACGTCGAACAGGATGCCACGACAGAAGAACGGCTTGACATGTTCCATGCCGAGCGCCTGCAGCCCGTAAGCGCCGGCAGTTGACCCTGCCTCGGCGTCGTTGTTGTGCAGGTCCTTCGTGGTGAAACCGTTGTAGAAGACCTCCTGGGACAGGTCGCCCGCTTCGCCGATCCGGGCGCCGATGTGGGCGAGTCCGTCGAACTGCGTGCCGACCTGACCGATTTCGGTGGTCAGGATCTCGTCGTGCCAGATGATCTGGTTCTTGCCGAATGCGCCCCCGGTCGGAGCGCCCGGGATCCGCAGCGCAAACACGCGCTGGCCGAACAACGGCATGCCGTACTCGTAGACCCGGCCCAGGCTGTAGACCTTGCCCTTCTTGATCAGGCTAACCGCGTCCAGCGCCACCTCGGGCGTCATGTGGTTGGTCGAGCCGGTCTGGTCGCCCTCGCCCCAGCGAGACGGCCACCATTTCTCAGCGATCGGCGTACCCTCGATACCGCCTTCGGCGGCGTGTGCAGGCTTCACCAGATCCAGTTCATGCATCACGTCATCGCCGAAGGCGCCGACTGCGGCCGCGCCTGTGGCGATTGTGGCGGTCTTGATGAACGTGCGGCGGGACTCGGACTCGAGTCCGTCACCATCTTGGGCCTGAACGGACTGTGCGTCCGTATCCTGGTCTTCGGAGTTAATTGGACGTTGTTCGTCGCTCATCGCGGTTCCTCCCAACGTAGTGTCGGCCGAAAATGTCCTGTCGAAGAAACATTATAACATTTCAACACGGAAAAATGTCAATCCCCGTCCGTGAAGTTGACCGCAGGGCGGCACGGCAAAGCGGCACGGCAAAGCGGCATGATTTTGCAACGGCGCAAGGTGACGGTTGGTTGCATCGCTAGCGGCAGCAGCAAGACATTCCCTTCCACTAAACCGGTAGCGACGGATCCCGCGCTGCGCGGGCTGCCCGGGCCGCGCGTGCATCGCTCAGGCGCTGAAAATGCGGTAAGTCCAGGCGCAGGCTGTCTTCAACTGCGGCGCGGTCGAGATTGGAGGTGATGAACAGCAACCGGGAGCGATCGACCGCGGCCTCCGGCAACCACTGCGGAGGCTGGTAGACATGCTGGACGCCGTTGATAACTACGGGCCCGTCCATGCCCTTGATGTTGATAGCGCCCTTCGTTCGATACATGACGTCGCCGTTCGACTGCGTGCCGGCGTTCAGCCAGCCGTGCAGGGCCTCCCATTCGAGTGCGTGCGAAAATTCGATCGCGAATCCATGCAGCCCGTTCTCTAGCAGATCGCTGTTGGCATAGTGCGGCGAGGCCAGCCAGCCGCTCAAATCACCATCCAGCAGTCGTGTTTCCAGGCCTGCCCCGAGCAATGCTTCAGCCAGGAAAGGCTGATCGGACGGCACGCGGACGGCACCGGGGTTCAATCCCTGCAGCAGGGCGTGTGTTGCCGGATCAGCGCGTGACGCGGTGTCGAGCACGATGCGGTCGGCCACGGCAAGCTGCTTGAAGCCATACTGTGACCGCGCCAGCGCGTTCAACCGGTTGGCGCCGCCCATGACCGTCACCACGCTGTCGAGCCGAAAGTACTCCGTGACCAGCGCATTGTTCAGCAACGTTTGCATGATTGGCGCCGGATCAGCATCGGCGAGGGTTTCGATCAACACTTGGTCAAATTCGATTTCGCCCTGAGCCCGCTGGGCAAACAGCCGGCGCAGGCTGCTGACCAACCCCGAGCGGGTGATACAGCACAAACACCCGATGGCATGCGGCACCATCTGCCCGGCAACACGGTCGGTCGACGCGGCGGTGAACTCCGGACCGTCGACATCGTTGCTGATCACCGCCCAGCGACCACCGTCCGTTTCCAGCAGGTGTTCAACGGCTTCGGTTCTTGTACGGGCATCGACCCCGCAGACCACGATCGCCGGCAGCTTGGCTCGGGCAGAGTCAGGGACAAATTTCAGCATGGTTGGTTCACCTGAACAGTGCAGGGACGAGACCGCTCGTCCGGTTGTCAACGGGGTGTTGTGGTCCGGTTGGCAAGGGCGAATGCCCCGGACGGCCAGCCTTGCGGGGTACCGGCAAGCGCGCGCTCATCTGATGATCAGTCAAGCCGACAGCGCCCGTGCAAGCGTCATCGCGTTGTAACGCATCATGTCGAGATAGGTGGACGCAGGACCGTCAGGTCCGGACAGCGCATCGGAGTAGAGCGTCCCGCCGATGGAAGCCCCGGTTTCGTTGGTGATCTGCTCGAGGAGACGCGAATCGGTGATCGCTTCGAGAAAGACGGCCTCGATCCTCTCTTGACGGATCTGCCGGATCAGCGTGGCGACGTCCGTTGCAGACGCCTCGCTTTCCGTGCTGACGCCATGGGGTGCCACAAAGTGCAGACCGTAGGCTTCGGAAAAGTATCCGAAGGCGTCGTGGGACGTCACGACGGTACGCCGGTCCGCTGGCAGCCCCGCGAACAGCTCGCGGATTTCCGCCTCCAGCGCCTCGATTTCGGCCACATAGGCAGCACGGTTCCGGTAGTAGAAATCCGCGTTCTCCGGATCAGAGGTAGCCAGTGCCCCCGTGATGTTGTCGACGTAGACCAATGCGTTTGCAAGGCTCTGCCAAGCATGCGGGTCGAAGGCGTCGTGGTAGTCGTGATCGGCAAGCGCGATTGGCTCAATTCCCTCGCTTGCCACCACGCGGACGCCAGCAAAGTGCGATGCCTCGACGAGTCGATCCAGCCAGCCTTCGAATGAGAGGCCATTGACCACGAGGATCTCGGCCTGGCTCACGGCGCGCGCATCTTCCGGGACCGGCTGGTACACATGGGCGTCGCCGTTGGGCCCCACGAGCATGGTGACGGCCACCTTTCCCCCCCCAATGCGCTCAACCATGTCTCCAAGAATTGAGAAGGTGGCGACGACCGGGATGGGCCCGGCGGACCAGGCCAGCGTTGGACCGGTCAACACAAGGACGAAAAGAGCCGTCGCTGCTTTCAGCAGGTTTCTGCGGTCGAGCATCGGAATTTCTAGCTAGGCTTCAGCGTGACGATACGGATGGACCCGTGCGACAAAGCTGCCCGTCGGTCCGAAGGTGAGCGACAGCCCGTACGCGAAACCCGCTGCGAGGATGATTGCCGGTCCGGACGGCAGCCCGAAATGGTAGGAAACAAGGAGACCGCAGACGCTCGCGGCCACGGCGATAGTGACCGCGGTGAGGATGAGCCCGCCTATGCTGACGGCCCAAAACCGCGCGGCAGCGGCCGGAACAATCATGATGCCGACGACCATCAGGGTGCCGAGCGCGTGGAAGCCACCGACGAGGTTCAGGACGACAAGCGCGAGAAACGTGAAATGAGTCACGGCGCTCAGCCTGCTCACTGCCCGCAGGAACTGCGGATCCGCGCACTCAAGGACCAGTGGGCGGAACAGAAGTGCAAGCGCCAGCAGCGTGATGCTCGCGATGCTGCACAACAGAATCAACGCCGAGTTGTTGAGCGCAAGCACCGTGCCAAAGAGCACGTGCATCAGGTCGACGTTGCTGCCGCGGGTGGACACGATCAGCACGCCAAGCGCCAGCGAGATCAGGTAGAAGGCCGCGAGGCTCGCATCTTCCCGCAGCGCCGTGACGCGGGTGACGAAGCCCGAAAGCAGCGCGACGGCAATGCCCGCCAACAGCCCGCCTATCGTCATGGCCCCGAGCGAGAGTCCCGCTACGAGATAACCGACCGCCGCGCCGGGCAGGATCGCGTGCGCCATCGCATCGCCGGTCAGGCTCATCCTGCGCAGCAGCAGAAAGACGCCCACGGGCGTGGCGCCCACTGAGATTGCGATGCAACCCAGCATTGCACGGCGCATGAAGCCAAATTCGACGAACGGTTCAACCAGCGCTTCCCACATTACGAAGCGTATCTCCCGCAGTCATGGGGCGGGCCGACACATGCCTCGCACATCTGGCGGGCACGGAACTGGTTCGCCGCCGTCAGCACCTCTGCCGTGGGGCCGTGCGCCACGAGATCACGCGCCAGTATCAACGTCTCAGGAAAATGCTCCCGGACCGTCTCTGCATCATGCAGAACGGCGATCACCGTGCGCCCCTCGCCATGCCAGCGCTGCACCACACCCAGGAGATCAATCATTGTCTTGGCATCGATCGCCGTGAACGGTTCGTCGAGTAGCACGAGCCGCGCGTCCTGAAGCAAGAGCCGAGCGAAAAGCGCCCGCTGAAGCTGTCCGCCCGACAGCGAACCGACGGGTCGGGACTCAAACCCGGTGAGACCGACGGCGGAAATGGCATCGTCGACCCGGGCACGAAGTGCGGCGCGCAGCCCGAAGAATCCGCCAATCTCACTCCAGAGACCCACAGCCACCAGATCGACGACCGTGATCGGAAACGACTGATCGATGTCCGATTGCTGCGGCAAGTAGGCGATATCGCTCCGGGTACAGGTTCCGAAGTCGACCCTCCCTGCCAGCGGACGCAATGCGCCCGTCATCCCCTTCAGCAGTGTCGATTTGCCCGCACCGTTGGGCCCTACAACGGCGGTCAGACTGCCGTCGGCAACCTCGCCATCAAGCTGGCGTACCGCCGGATGCCGGTCGTATCCGAGGGTCAACTCCTCAAATGCAACAGCGTAGGTCATTGGCTCCCCGGTGTGGAGGTCGCCCAGAAAAATGCGGCCCAAAGCGCCATGACGAACAGTACCGCTACGGCGAGCCGTGGACCGACTCCCACGAGAAGCACCCTACCGGCCACGTGGCGCCAGACTTTCATGCTTGATCCTCTGCTGATCCGCAGCTTGCGCACTGGCCGTGGACCTCAATCACGTGGCGTGTCGGTGCGAAGCCCGACTGTCCCGCGATGCTGGACAGCTCCCTCAGCAGGTCCGGTGCGACGAATTCCTCGACCTCCCCGCAATCATCACAGATCGAGAGAATCGACGCGTCTTTATGCGAATGTGACTTGCAGGCGATAAAGGCATTAAGGGATTCAAGACGGTGCACGCCGCCGCGCTCCGTCAACGCTGCCAGGGCACGATAGATGGTTGGCGGTGCAAGCTGAGGGTTACTGTCACGCAATTGGCCAAGTACCTCGTAAGCGGACATTGGAGTACCGCGACGCCGCAAGATGGCAAGCACCTCCGCCTGCATGATCTCGCCACGCTTTTTCATGCGATCCTCGCGCTCAGTCCCAGAGTCGCTCAGCCCCGAAGTAAAGTGTGTTTGTTATGTTATATCAAGCCCGTGGTGAATTCGTGACGTTCCCCACCGAACCAGGAACACTGATTGCCAAGAAGTTCACGATCGGGTTTTCCGGGCCGCACGGGGTAGCGGCGGCCGAGCAGCCGAAATTCAGGGAGCAGTCGATCGCGTTCATCCGCGGGCAGGCGGAGATTGCCGTAGGCCGCACTGGTTGTTTCAGTGGCGGAACTTGCCGGGGCTTTCGCCCGGGAGCGCTGGCGTAGGCGGCCGCCGGCTCCGTTTGGCGGTTCCCGAGGCGGCGGTGAAGCCGGCTCGTGCACCAGCCGGCTCCCGCTGCAGGACAGGTACGAGACCGACTCGTCCGGCGGTGCCGGGAACGGCCGGAGCAGCCCGGTCTGCGCCCGGCCCGGACAGCGCTCGTCAACGCGACACAACTGCTGACGAAGATGGCGCGGCAGTGTTCTCGAGCGCTCCTGTACCTCGGCGACGGCAGTGCCGGACATGGCTCGCTATTGTTACCGGACGCTAACCTCCTGGCACGTTCGTCCGACGCGCGATCAGCCACAGGAGATGACGCATGTTCCTGTCCCACTTCGCGACGCTGGCCGCCTATAACCGTTGGGCCAACGCCCGCCTCTATGACGCGTGTGCAGGCTTGAGCGACGCGGCCCGCAAGCTCGACCGCCGGGCGTTCTTTGGCTCGATCCACAACACGCTGAACCACATCCTCGTAGGCGATCGCGTCTGGCTGGACCGCGTCGAGGAAATTGATCCCGGCGCGGTCGCGCTCGACACTGTGCTGTTCGACGATTTTGCCTCGCTGCGCAACGCTCGAACGGTCGAAGACGAGCGAGTTGACCGAGTGCTCGCACGCATGGACGAAGCTCGCATGGCCGGCGATCTCGTCTACCGCAACGTAGCGGGCATCCGGTACCGCACGCCGATGCGCCTGGTATTCACACATCTCTTCAATCACCAAGCGCACCATCGCGGCCAGGTGCACGACATGCTGAGCCAGGCTGGTGCCTCGCCGCCTGAACTGGATCTGATCTACTACGTCCGAACGCTCTAGATCGGCGACCCGTCAGCGGGAGGATCGTTTCACCCAAACACCGGAATGCTGGAGAACCCGCAAACGGTCATGGCGATTGCTGTGCCATCGCCGACCGCGACAAAAGCGGGTCCGGCGTGCAGCACGCGCGACGACGTAGGCGGTCGGCATCGCCCTCGATCCGGCGTGATTTCAGCCGATCACCGGCCGGCGTGACCCATACTGAAGCAGTGGATCCGGTGTGTCCGTCCAGGTGATCGAACGAGCAGCCGTCTCGGCTCCAGGTTTCTTCCGTCCGACTACAATCGGCCTCCGGGCACCCGCACCCTTTGCAAGCCGGTTCCGCAGATTCGCCGGACCGGCTGCGGTTCCTGCCACAGGACTGCCTCGATGCAAGACTTTGTCCGCCGAGATGTTGCGATAACGGAAGCATCGTCTGTCGCGGACATCGATGACTTACGGACCCTGTTCATCGAGTACCAGCAATGGCTCGGCCTGGATCTGACTTTTCAAAACTTTTCCACCGAACTGCGTTCGCTCCCGGGCGACTACAGACCGCCAAAAGGACGCATGCTGCTCGCGCGCCAAGCTGACGGGCCTTTGATCGGCGGCGTCGCAATGAAGCCCCTGTCAGATGGAATCTGTGAGATGAAGCGCCTCTACGTACGCCCGCCCTGGCGAGGATCCGGCATGGGGCGCGCGCTGGCCAACGCCATCGTTGCTGCCGGCCGCACGGCCGGATACGCGCGTATGCGACTCGACTCGTTTTCCCGGTTATCCGCGGCCATAAGGCTGTACCGTTCGATGGGATTCCGCGAAATCGATCCGTACTACGAGAACCCCCTTGACGGGGTCATTTACATGGAAAAGGCGTTGGACGAACGTGACTCGGCATCGGCGAACCGAGGATAAGGGGGCGACAGGGCGCGCGCCGCCGGAGGCATCGTCGGCGAAACTTGGGCCCCGCCGGCCAAGCAGCCGGCGGGGCAAACTGGATGGTTGTCAACCCTGCTGCTGGCGGATGATGTCCATCAGTTCCGGCGGCGGCATCCAGCCCTCCGGCACCTGAAGGTTGAAGGTTCCTTGCTTGATCCCGTCTGCGGTCTCGGCATCGAAGGCGACGATCAGTCCCGCCCGTTCCGATTCCGACAGCGGCTTGAGGAGAAGGTCGCTTTCGAGCAGCGGGTCGTCATGGAAATACATCTGCGTCGTGACACCCGGATTCAGCGGCGGATGCACCTTGAAGTGGATGTGCGCCGGGCGGTACCAGTCGCCGATCGCCGCATAGGGGGCGGGGCGGATGGTGCGGAACCGGTAGCTCCCGTCCTTGTCGGTGACGATTCGGGCATAACCCTGGAAATTGGGGTCGAGCGGCGCCGGGTTGCCGTCCTTCGGATGGTCGTAGCGGCCATGCACGTTCGCCTGCCAGATCTCGAGCACACAGTCGCCGACCGGCCTGCAGTTCGCGTCCTGGATCTTGCCGACGACCTCGATGACTTCGCCGGCAGCCCGGTTGGCCCCGCCCGCGACGTGGGTCAGATCCCAATCCTGTTCGCCGGTCGTGTACGGAAAGAACGGCCCGTCGATCTGGTACGCGGTCACCGAGCAGGCGGCGCGCGCCACTCCGGCAGTCGCAACGGAGGCGGCTGCAACACCAAGTCCCGACAGCATGCTGCGGCGCGACAAGCGGCGTCGTGCCGCCGAACGGCTCATCTTGTTCATTGGTCCCCTCCTCAGGCAGCGACCGACCGGCCACCGGCCTAGTCTCGCGCCCGGTGGAGCCTAGCAGGCCATTCGGCGGACCATCGCTTCCAGAATCGGACGCCAATCAGCAGCCACGCTCGGAAAACATTCGCAAATGGACAGGCCTCACCCGGCACAGCCTGGTTCGCCTCCCGCCGAGGCATCCCGCCGCCGACGCTCACATTCAGCGCAACTGTTGACGTCCCCGCGGCCGTGCAGGAAGCGATTCCCTGGAGCGCGCCCGGTGGGAATGCAGCCTCCGCCCAGCCGGCACCCTCAGTGAAGGGCCGCCGGTCGCGGCCCCCCGGTCGCCCAATCGAGCAGTTCCACCGTATGCACCACCGGGAGGTCGCAACCTCCTGCGATCTGCACCATGCAGCCGATATTGCCGGCGGCAACAACGGTTGCACCGGTCCGCTCTAGGTTGCCGACCTTTCGTTCGCGCAGCCGCTCCGCAATCTCGGGCTGCAGCAGGTTGTAGGTGCCGGCCGACCCGCAGCAGAGGTGTCCCTCGGCCACCGGCCGCACGTCGAACCCGGCTGCGCTCAGGAGCGACGCGGGCATGCGGGAAATCTGCTGGCCATGTTGCAGGGAACATGCCGAGTGGTAGGCGACGCTCGTGCCCGCGTGCGGCCCGGATATGGCCGGCAGCGTCAGGCGCTCCACCACTTCGGTAACGTCGGCCGCCAGCCCGGCGACCCAGGCCGCGTCCTCGCGGTCCGCGTCCGACCCGAGCAGGTGGCCGTAATCCTTGAGCATCGTGCCGCACCCGGACGCGTTCACGACGATGGCGTCGAGCGGATCCTGGGCGTCCAGCGCACGCCACGCGGCGATGTTCTGCCGGGCGGCCTGCTTGGCGGCGTCCTCCCGGCCCATGTGGTGCACCAATGCGCCGCAGCAGCCGGCCGTGGCGGCCACGACCACGTCGGCACCCAGCCGGGTGAGCAGTCGCACCGTCGCGTCGTTGATCCGGGGGTCGAGGGCCTGCTGCACGCACCCGGCGAGCAGCGCCACCCGGAGCTTGCGGTCGCCCGCTGCCGGGTGGACGGAGCCCGGTCGGACGAAGCTGCCCGGGACAGGCTGCCGCGGGATCATGCGCAGCATGGTCCCGGCGGGCTCGGGCAGCAGCCGGCCAAACGGGCGGGCGATCCGTCCGAGGCGCAGCGCCCACCGAAAGCGCGCGGGATAGGGCAGCAGGAGTCCGAACAGACCCCGGACCAGCCGCTCGAACCAGGGGCGCCGATACGTCTCCTCGATCCAGGCCCGCGCGTGGTCGACCAGGTGCATGTAGTGCACGCCGGAGGGGCACGTCGTCATGCAGGAGAGGCACGAAAGACACCGGTCCATGTGCAGCACCGTCCGGGGATCCGCCGGCCGGTCGTTCTCCAGCATGTCCTTGATCAGGTAGATCCGACCCCGCGGGCTGTCGAGTTCGTCCCCGAGCAGCACGTACGTCGGACAGGTGGCCGTGCAGAACCCGCAGTGCACGCAGGCACGGAGAATGCCGTTCGCCGTGCGGATGGCCGGGTTCTCGAGCTGGGCGGCCGTGAAGTTGGTGCGCACCGCCTCAGGCTCCCATGCGGCCGGGATTGAGGACGCCCGCAGGGTCGAAACCGGAACGGATCGCCGCCGCAATCCGCTCGATGCCGTCGCTCTGCCGCGGAAACACTCCCTCGGCGGCCCGCACCGATGGCGGCGCCCGGAGCAGCGTCGCCGCCCCTCCCACGCGTTCCGTTTCGGCGCGGACCTCGGCCGAGGCGCTGGCCTCACCCGCGGGCGCGAACCACAGCATGCCGCCGTCCAGCAGCCACACCCCGCCCGGGCGCCCGACCAGCCGGTCGATCACGCCGGCAGCCGAGGCGGGCGGCAACGACAGCCGCCAGAGCGGACGCTCCGCCTGCACTGACACCGCATCCGCGAACGGCGCCGCGTCCGTGATCGCCTTCCACACCGCGCGCGATTCTTCATCCCCGAGCTGGAGCGAGGCACCGCCCAGCTGGTCGCGCATGCGCGTGAGCCGGTCGAGCACCGAACTCTCCGGCCCTTCGAACCGGATGGCGGCGATGCACCCTGCATCGGCCGGCAGGCCCGGCGGCAGCAGCGGCACGACTTCCGGCGGGACGCAACTGAACCCGCTCGGCTCCAGGCGGCTCTGCCAGGCGGCGATCAGCAGGCCGACGGCATCGGCGACGGATCGGCCCGGCAGCAGCAGCGTGCCGGTCCGCGCCGCCCGCGGCAGCACCTTGACCGTCACCTCCGACAGGGCGGCGAGCGTGCCGAACGAACCCGCCAGGAGCTTGCAGAGGTCGTACCCGGTCACGTTCTTCACCACGTGGCCGCCAGCCTTGAACGCCTCGCCCCGGCCGCTCACGGCCCGAAACCCGAGGAAGTGATCCCGCGCGCCGCCCGCGCGGACCCGGCGGGAGCCGGCGAGATTGCACCCGAGCACGCCGCCGACGGTGGCGCCGCCAGCCGGTACACCGTAGAGCGGACCGAAGTCGGGCGGCTCGAACGCCAGTTCCTGATCGTGTTCCCGCAGCAGCGCTTCCACCGTCGCGAGCGACGTGCCGGCCCCGCAGGTCAGTGTCAGCTCGTCTGGAGCGTAGGCCTCTATCCCGGTGAGGCCGTCCAGTTGCAGGGTCACGCCGGCATTGACCGGTCGCCCGAAACGCTGCTTGGTGCCAGCACCGTTGACCTGGGCCGGCGTTCCCGCCGCCGTCAGCCCCCGAATCGCGTCGATGAGTTCCGACTCGTCCGCCGGCCGGACCTGCACGTCCACTGGCGGCGGCGCCTCAGAAACGAGGAAGGTGAGGAAACGGAAGCTTGCCGTGGTGGACGTGCATCTTCCCGAGCTCGGCGCAGCGGTGCAGCTCCGGAAACATCTTGCCCGGATTGAGCAGGCCGTCCGGGTCGAACGCACACTTCAGCCGCTGCTGGTGCTTGAGGTCGGTGTCGTCGAACATGGTGGGCATCAGGTCGCGCTTCTCGACACCGATGCCGTGCTCCCCGGAGAGCACGCCGCCCTCGGCCACGCACAGCTTCAGGATGTCGGCGCCGAACGCCTCGGCCCGTGCCAACTGGTCGGAATCGTTGGCGTCGTACAGGATCAGCGGATGCAGGTTCCCGTCGCCGGCGTGGAACACGTTCGCGACCCGGAGATCATGCTTCCGCGAGAGGGCGGTGATCCCGTCCAGCACGTCCGGCAGCCGGCCGCGCGGGATCGTGCCGTCCATGCAGATGTAGTCGGGCGAGAGACGCCCCATCGCCGGAAACGCCGACTTGCGGCCCGACCAGAACCGCTCGCGTTCGGCCTCGTCCGCGTTCTCGCGGACATGCGTGGCGTCGCACTCGCGGGCGATCGCGATCACCCGTGCCATGCCGTCGTCGACCTCCGACACCGTCCCGTCGAGCTCGACGATGAGGAGCGATTCGGCGTCGAGCGGATAGCCGGCGTGCGCAAAGGCCTCCGCGGCCTCGATCGCGAACTTGTCCATCATTTCCATGCCGGCCGGGATGATGCCTTCCGAGATCACCCGGCTGACGCACGTGGCCCCGGCGCGGATGGTGGGGAAGCCCAGCAGCGCCGCCCGCGTGCACTCGGGCTTCGGCCGGATCTTCACCGTGACCTCCGTAATGACGCCGAGCAGGCCCTCCGAACCCGTGATCACGCCGAGCAGGTCGTAGCCTGCGGGGTCCGCGTGCCGGCCGCCGATCTGGAGCACGTCGCCCGCCATGGTGACCAGCTCGACCCCGGTGATGTTGTTCGTCGTCACCCCGTACTTGAGACAGTGGACGCCGCCCGAGTTCTCGGCCACGTTGCCGCCGATCGAGCACGCGATCTGGCTCGACGGATCGGGCGCGTAGTAGAAACCCTGGTCCTCAACCGCCCGCGTGATCGCCAGGTTGGTGACCCCGGGCTGCGTCACCACGCACAGGTTGTCGTAGTCGATCTCAAGAATGCGGTTGAAGCGGCCGAGGCCCAGCGTGACCCCGTCACGGAGCGGCAGGGCGCCGCCGGACAGCCCGGTGCCGGCCCCGCGCGGCACGATCTTCACGCCGCGGCCGTGGCAGAGCTTGAGCACGGCGGCGACCTGCTCGGTCGTTTCCGGCAGCACCACCAGCATCGGCAGTTCCCGGTAAGCCGTCAGACCGTCGGTTTCGTAGGCGAGGAGTTCCCGTTCCTCCTCGATGACGCCTTCGCCGGGCACGATCGCGCGGAGCGCCGCCACGAGCTCCGCGCGGGCGGCGATGACCGCCGCATCCGGTTCCGGCATCCGCATGCCGCGACCTCAGGCCAGGACTCGCCCGCCGTCCGGCTGCACGGCAGACGGGATCATCCCTGGCGCGCCTTCAGGCGGGGATTCTTCTTGTTGATCACGTAGACGCGGCCCTTCCGCCGGATCACCCGGCAGTTGCGGTCACGTTTTTTGGTACTCTTCAGCGAGTTGACAATCTTCACGGCTCGACCTTCGCCAGCTGAACGAAACGCGGTGGGAAGTCAGGGCACTATCAGAATCATGTGCTGTGCTGTCAATCCGCCGGGGGCCGAACCATGATCCCGAGACCGCTCGTGCCGGCCTCGCTCATCCCGTTTCTGGACCCGTGGTGCTGGTGGGGCGCCGCCTTGGTTGCCGTGCTCGTTGTCGTCGCCCTGCGCTGGCAGGCACCGGACTGGCGGCAGCTTCGAGGCCTGCTGGTCCGCGTTGCGGTGGGCCTGCTCGGGATCGGCGTGCTGCTCGAGCTCCAACGCCGCGGCGGCATCGGCGCACCGGTCCGCAGCTGGGCCAGCCTGCTGCTGTGGACAGCCGCCAGCGCGGCGTTCGCGCACGGCGCCGTATCGCTCCTGGACCGGGCCCTCCGGTCGAGGTCAGGCCAGCACCGCCCGGACCACGAGGAACCCGAACCATGACGATCGCCACACTTGAGGTCAGCCAGTACCGCCTGCCGCTCGACCCGCCGCTCACGGATGCCACCCACGGCGCGATGACCGTCTTCGAGTTGATCATCGTCGACATCCGTACCGAGGATGGCGCGACGGGCTCGGGCTACACGTACACGGCCGGCCGTGCCAGTGGGGCGATACGCAGCCTGATCGAGGACGACTTCAAGCCCCTGCTCATCGGCGCGGACGCCGGGCGGATTGAGGCCCTGTGGCAGCGCCTCTGGCACGCGGTGCACTACGTGGGCCGCGGCGGCCCGGTGAGCTTCGCGCAGGCGGCCGTGGACGTTGCGCTGTGGGACCTGAAGGCCCGGCGCGCGGATCTGCCGCTGTGGCGCCTGCTTGGTGGCCATGATCCCGAGGTCGCCTGCTACGCCGGCGGGATCGACCTGCAGGATCCCATCGAGGAGCTCCTGGCGCGCACCGAGAGACGGATCGAGGACGGGTTCCGCGCCATCAAGATGAAGGTCGGCCGACCGAACGTGCACGAGGATGTGGAGCGGGTTGGCGCCATGCGGAACCTGCTCGGAGACGGCTTCCCGCTGATGGTCGACGCCAACATGGGCTGGCGGGCCGGCGAGGCCGTCCAGGCGGCGCGGCTGCTCCGGCCGTTCGACCTGGTGTGGCTCGAAGAGCCCGTGGCTCCCGACGACTTTTCCGCCCACCGGCGCGTGCGCGACGTCGGGATTCCCATCGCGGCGGGAGAGAACCTTCATACGCTGGCCGAGTTCCAGGCGCTGCTTGCGGCGGGCGGCGCCGACTTCCCGGAACCGGATCTCGCGACGTGCGGCGGCATCACGGTCTGGCGGAAGGTGGCAGCCCTAGCGGAGGCATACGGTCTGCCGGTGACCTCGCACGGCGTGCACGACCTGCACGTGCACGTGCTCGCCGCGGCGGCGAACGCGTCGTACCTCGAGATCCACGGCTTCGGCCTAGAAAAGTTCATCGCGCATCCGCTGGAGATGCGCGACGGCAAGGCCGTGGCCCCCGACAGGCCCGGACACGGCGTCGTGTTCGACCGCGAGCGGCTCGGCGAATTCGCCATCTGACCCGCTTCCCGCCCCGCCCGGCCCCTCCCCCTTGCGGGCTGGCGGCACCCTCCCGGTCCGAGACACGGCATGGCTGACGTAACGGTGGCGGCCAGCCCGCCCGAGACGATCAACGTACGCCGGTTCGTGGCGTTCATCGCGATGATCGCGGGCATGTTCATGGCGGTGCTGTCGGTGCAGATCGTCGGCTCGTCGTTCAAGGAGATCCAGGCGGCGCTGGGCGCCGCCCCGGACGAAGTGAGCTGGGTGCTGACCGCCGCCCTGATCGCCGAAGTGATCATGATTCCGCTGTCGGCGCGCTTCAGCCAGATCTGTTCGACCCGCATCTTCTTCACGATCTGCGCTGGCGGGTTCACGCTGGCCAGCGTGGGCTGCGCGCAGGCTTGGGACGTGCCGTCGATGATCGCCTTTCGGGCGACCCAGGGGTTCTTTGGCGGCGGGATGATGCCGATGGTAGTGGCCAGCCTCTACACCGCCATCCCGCGCCGCCTGCAGGTCACGTTCGCCATGATCTTCGGGATGCTCGGCACCAGCGCGGTCGCCATCGGGCCGGTGGTGGGCGGCTGGATCACCGAGGTCCTATCGTGGGAATGGCTGTTCCTCGTCAACGTGCCGATCGGTGTAGTGGTGGTGGTCGTGGTCGGGCTCCTGGTGGACTTCGATCGGCCGGACGTGCGCCTGATCAGGCAGACCGATTTTGCCGGGATTGTCCTCGCGTTCCTCCTGCTCGGGTCGACCCTCTTCGTGCTGCAGGAGGGTCAGCGCCGCGATTGGTTCGAATCCGCCCTGATCCTGGGCTGCACAGTAGTGGCCGGGATCACGCTGTTGGCGTTTCTCGTCCGCGAGTTCACCGCGCGCGAGCCCCTGGTCCGCTTCGGCACGTTCCGGCGCTCCCATTTCCTGGTCGGCGTGCTCCTCATCGGTGTGTTCGGGGGCGGACTGTACGTCCCGATCTACCTGCTGCCGCTGTACCTCGGGCAGGTCCGGGGCTTCGACACCGCCACCATCGGCAGCATCACGGCCGTCCTCGGCGTCTCGATGGTGTTGTCCGGCGTGTTCGCCGGGCATCTAGTCCGCTACATCGGCCTCGGCTGGACCGCCGCCCTGGGTTTTGGGCTGCTCGCGGCCGGCACCATCCTGCACGCCGGTCTCACGATCGACAGCGGGTTCGCCGAATGGGCGCTGCCGCAGGTGCTGCGGGGGATGGGCGCTCCCCTGGCCTACTTCACGATGCTCGATCTCTCGATGAGCTCGCTGCCCGTGTCGGAAGTCAAGCACGGAAGCGCGCTCTTCAACCTCATCATGCGCCTCGGCGCGGCGGTCGGCCTCGCTATCGCGAATACGCTGCTGGTCGCGCGCGCGGACCTGCATTACGCGCGGATCGCCGAATCGATGGCGCTGCCGCCCGGCGGCGGGTGGCAGATCCTGGGGCTGGTGTCAGGCCTGCTCGCCGGAAGCGTCTCGCCCGAGGTGCATGCCGACGCGGTGGGTTACCTGACCCAGATCGCCCAGCGCGAAGCCCTGATCATGGCGTTCAACGACGTGCTGATCGGCAATGCCTGTCTGCTCGGGATGGCCCTGCTCGTGATGCCGGTGGTCGGCCGGATCGCGCGGACGTCGCACGTCCGGCTCTGACGGTCAGAGCCGCGGCCGCGCCTCGGGCAGGTGGCCGCCGACCCGCACCGGTTCGGCCCGCACGGCGAGCCCCGTGCCGTCGGCGGTTTCCACGAACACGCCGGACAGGGAGGCCTCGCCGGTGGCGGCCCGGATCCGCCCCGTGCGCATCTTGGTCCGGAACCGGGCGATCCAGGGCTCGGCCTGGTAGCCGATGACCGACTCGTAGTCGCCGCACATCCCGGCATCCGCCTGAAACGCAGTGCCGCCGGGAAGGATCCGCGTATCCGCGGTCGGCACATGTGTATGCGTGCCGACCACCAGGCTGGCAAGGCCGTCGAAGGCGCGCGCGAACGCCATCTTCTCCGACGTGGTTTCGCCGTGGAGGTCGATCAGCAGGGCGTCCGCGGTCTCCCCGAGGCGATGCTCCTGCAGCAGGGCATCGGCCATGGCGAAGGGATCGTCGAGGGGCTCCATGAAGGTGCGCGCCATGAGGTTGATCACGCAGACGCGGCCGCCGGCGGCCGCGGCGTACACGCCGACGCCGGTTCCGGGCACCGTGCCCGGGTAGTTGTGCGGCCGGAGCAGTCGGGGCTCGCGCGCTGCAAACGGAATGATGCCGGCGTTGTCCCAGATGTGGTTGCCCGACGTGACCACGTCGATCCCGGCGCTGAAGAGCTGCTCGCAGGTGTCCGGCGATGGCCCGTAGCCGTCGAGCGCGTTCTCCCCATTGGCAACCGTGAAGTCGAGCTGCAGGTCCCGCTTGAGGTCCGGGAGGTACCGGCGCAGCGCCCGGATCCCGGTCGCGCCCACCACGTCGCCACAGAAAAGGAATCTCACGGTCCTGCTACGTCCACCGCGTGGTCCCGCCGGTACACCCGACACTCCGTTACTACCATGTCCAAGGTCCGGTCGTGCGGCGCCGTCGGGACTCGGCTTGCGCGTTGCCGCTCCCAGGCCAGGCCGACCACCCGTACTCCCGTACCGAGGGCCGCGAGCGCGCGGTCGATGTACCCGCCGCCGCGACCCAGCCGGCGGCCGCCCGCGTCGAACGCCACCAGCGGGCACAGCACGAGATCGGGGACGACGGTCGGGGCAGTCGCCTCCGGCGCGAGGATACCGACCCGGTCGGGCCCGAGCGGCTCGCCGGGCTGCCAGGCGCGGTACACCGGCGCGGCAGCGCGCTCGACCACGGCCGGGAGCGCCAACCGCACCCCGCGCTCGGCGAGCGCCGCCATCAGCGGACGGGGATCGATCTCGCCGTCGTCGGGCCAGTATCCGGCCGCCACGCTGCCGGGCGGGACCGAAACCTCCCGGAGGACCCTCCGCGCCAGCGCGTGCGCGCCGTCAGGCCGCGTCGCCTGCTCTCGGCGCCGGCGGGCCCGGAACTCCCGCCGGAGCGCCCGCTTCGCCTCGGCCAGTTCACCGGTCATCGGCTCAGGCTGGGTGGGAGGCGCCGCGCCGACCGTTCGCAACGGAAACCACTGTGGCGCAAAATGCTCAGGTGGGCGCCGTTTAACCGGACCACGGCCCGGACAGGGACAGCTCCCCAGTGGTAATTGAGGCCCAAGGGTTGTTCGTGCAGCGCGAATCGGGCAGCAACCATCCCGACCGGGAATCTAGCAAACGTGGGAGCGCAGGGCCTCCGGGGCCCGTCGGGCGGTTCCGCGGGCTCAGGGCAGGACCTTGGCCTGGAGGGCGTCGACGCGTTCCTCGAAGGCGACCAGCCGCGCCATCGCGGTCTCCGCGGCGGTCCGGGCGTCGTCTAGCACGGTCAGCGCCGCCATCAGGATCAGCTGGCTCTGCCCGGCACCCGGATTCTGCTGCTGGAACACGGCGATCTGACGATCGATTTCCGCGGCCAGTGCCCGCACGCGCTCCATCTCCTCCGGCGCGCATGAGATGTGGTAGGGGCGGTTGCCGACCGTGACCTCAAGCCTTGCCATCGGATCCACCCAGCAGATCGTTCAACTGGTCAAGCGCCGCGTCAAGGCGCGCAAGCCCACGCTCGCGCTTCGCGTCGGCGGCCGTCCGCCCTTCGGCGGCGGCGCGTGCCCGGTCGAGGCCGGCCTCGATCTGGTCAAGGCCGGCCTCGATGCGCTCCGATATCCGGTCGACGTTCGCGGTTGCCGGCCCCAGACCCGGCGCGCGGTTCATCGCCGGCCGAACGTCGTGCTGCTATGGCAGGTAGCCCCGATCACCCCACGTCTTGTACTTCTCGCGGAACTCTGAGAGCGAGGTCCATACCCGGGCGAAGTCCGCATCCTTGGCGGCCTCTTCCTCGACCACCTCGTTCCAGGCGTTCTCGAAGACCGCGAGGAACTCCGGCTCCCACTGGTGCACGGTCACGCCGCGCTCCTCGAACTGCACTAGCGCATCCGGCTGCAGGGACTCGGCCAGTCCGTACGACTTCAGGATGCTTTCCGCGCAGGTCGTCTCGACCTGCGCCTGCTGCGCCACGCTCAGGGTCTGCCACTGGTCCATGTTGACGATGAACTCGGAGAAGCTCGTCGGCTGGTGCCAGCCGGGCAGGTAGTAGTGCTTGGCGACCTGGTAGAACCCGAGGTCGAAGTCGATGACCGGCTGCGCGAATTCGGTGGCATCGATCGTGCCGAGGTCGAGCGCCGGATAGATGTCGCCGCCGGCCAGCAGCTGGGTCGACACGCCGACCTTTTCCATCACCTTGGCGCCCAGCCCGAAGAAGCGCATCTTCAGGCCCTGCAGATCGTCCACGCTTTCAATGGGGTTCCGGAACCAGCCGGATCCCTCGGGGGAGATCATCATGCAGTGGACGGGATGGATGTTGTGCCCGGCGTACAGCTCGGTGAACAACTCGTTGCCGCCGCCGTAGCGCAGCCAAGCCATCACCTCGCCCGGCAGCGGGCCGAACGGAATCGCCGTGAAGAACTGCAGGGCCGGAATCTTGCCGGCCCAGTAACCCGGCGTGGACCAGCCGGCATCCACCGCGCCGGTGGACACGGCGTCGAAGATCTCGAGGGCCGGAACGAGGGCACCGGGCTCGAAGAATTGGATGTTGATGGTGCCGCCCGACACTTCCTCGATGCGCTCGACGAACTCCTTGCCGCCGCTTCCGAGGATGACGAGGTTGCCAGGGAAGGTGCTGGGCATCTTCCACCGCACCGTGGTGGCGCCGGTCGCTCCCGGGTCCGTCGCGTCACCGGCGTCGGTTGCCGCCGTGGTGGTCGCATCCCCGGCCTGCTGCGGGCCGTCCTGCGACATGACATTTGCGCCCAAATATCCAACAACCAAGCCGACTACGAGTACGACCACGAGCAGAATCTTATTCATGGCGTGAGCTTCCCTGGTACCGGGCCTGCCGTGGACGTTCCCCGGCTTATCGCCCCCCCGGATACTGCCGCATGGTGCAGGGGCGCGCAAACTGCATGGCTGCCATCAACAGGTGGTGTCACGGTCCGTTGGCCGCTAAATCGAGTACGGGCGGCCGCAGGAAACCTACGAGGCCGCCGCCGCAGGGCTCGGCAGGAGAAATCGGATGTCACGGTCGATGGATGTACTGGTAATCGGGGCCGGCATCGCCGGCGCGTCGGTCGCCGCGCGGCTCGCCCCCCATGGCCGGGTGGTCGTGCTGGAGCGCGAGCCGATGCCCGGCTACCACACGACCAGCCGGTCCGCGGCGTTCCTCACCGAGAGCTACGGCAACCCGTCGATCCGGGCGCTCACGCGCGCCAGCCGGACCTTCTTCGAACAGCCCGAAGAGCATTTCGAGGCGCCGCTGCTGTTCGGATCGGGCGGCGCGCTGTTCATTGCTAGGGCGGATCAGGAAGAAGCCTTCGACCGGGAATTCCAGACCGCCAGTTCACTCGACCCGTCGATCATCGAGGTGACCCCGGACGAGGCGGCCGAGCGGGTGCCGGTCCTCCGGCCGGGCTACGTGGCGCACGCTTATTTCGAGGCCGCGGGCCGCGAAATGGACGTGGACCGGATTCACCAGGGCTGGCTGCGGACGCTGCGCGCCCACGGCGGCGAAACCATCTGCAACGCCGAGGTCCGCGCGATCGAGCGGCACGACGGCCTCTGGCAGGTCGACACCCCGCAGGGACGATTCCGGGCGCCAGTGCTGGTCAACGCGGCCGGCGCCTGGTGCGACGTGATCGGGCGCATGGCGGGTTGCCAGCCGATCGGGCTCGTGCCCAAGCGGCGCACCGCCATCGTGTTTGCCGCCCCGCCGGATGTCGAAATCGGCGACTGGCCGGTGACGCTGGACGTCGAAGAGCAGTTCTACTTTCGGCCCGACGCCGGACGGATCCTCGCGAGCCCGGCCGACGAGACGGACTCGCCGCCCTGTGATGCCCAGCCGGAGGAGCTCGACATCGCGATCGTGGCCGAACGGATCAAGCTGGCCACCACGTTGACGATCGACCGCATCCAGAACCGATGGGCCGGACTGCGGAGCTTCGTGGCCGACCGGACGCTGGTCATCGGCGAGGACCCCGAGCAGTCGGGGTTCTACTGGCTGGCCGGACAGGGCGGGTACGGGATCATGACGTCGCCGGCCGCCGCGGCCGCCGGCGCAGCGCTGATCACCGGCGCATCCTGGCCGACGGAACTGGCGGACGAGGGACTGGCCCCGGACACGTTTGCGGCGGCCCGCCCGGGCCTCGGCCGGTAACGCGACATGCCGGGCCGGGGCTGATTCCAAGCCGAACCGGCCGCCCGACTCGCCGGTCGAAGCCGCCGTACCGCAACCCGCGGCCCGGCCCGCGCGGCATGCGTTGCGCCGTGTTCAACGACGGCTAGACTTCCCGCTTCTGCCCGTGCTGGGGCAGGCCGGAAGGCCGAAGGGGATTGCGGATGCACATTGGCAAACTAGCAGGAGCCGTGCTCGCCCTCGCGTGCGTCGCGACCGGCGCCATGGCAGCTGAGGTCGTGGGCGCCCCCGTGGATTGGGGCCTCAATTTCCAGGTTGCCGGCTCGGAAATGATGAGCGAGCTGCGACGCTTCCACGACTGGCTGCTCTGGCTGATTCTCGCGATCTCCCTGTTCGTGCTGGCCCTGCTGGTCTGGGTGATGGTCCGCTACAACGCGTCGGCAAATCCGACGCCGGGCACCCGGACGCACAACACCGTGCTCGAAATCCTGTGGACGGCGATCCCGGCGATCATCCTGGTCATCGTCGCCGTCCCCTCGTTCCGGATCCTGTATGCGGCCGACGTGATTCCGCCGGCAGACATGACCATCAAGGCGACCGGCTATCAGTGGTACTGGGGCTATGAGTACCCCGACCACGGAGACTTCTATTTCGACGCGTTCATCGTGGACAGCGCTGACGAGTTCGAGGAGCCGCGGCCGTTCGCACGGCTGCTGTCCACCGACCTCCCGGTCGTTGTCCCGGTCGACACGACGGTCCGGGTGCTAGTCACCGCCGCCGACGTGCTGCACAGCTGGACTATTCCTGCGTTGGGGGTGAAGGTGGACGGCGTACCCGGCCGCCTCAACGAGACCTGGTTCCGCGCCGAGCGGGAAGGCATCTATTACGGCCAGTGCTCGGAACTGTGCGGGGACTTCCACGGCCGGATGCCCATCGAGGTCCATGTCGTCTCGCAGGAGGCATTCGATGCCTGGGTTGCCGAGGCGCAAGCCGAGTTCGCGCACGATTCGCCTCTGGGCGAACCCGTGCTGCTCACGCAGACCGCCCACTAGACGCGCAGATCTGTTCGGGGAGAAATCCGCATGACGATGGCTGCAGAGGCACACGCCCACAGCGACCCGACCGGCTGGCGCCGGTGGCTCTACTCCACCAACCACAAGGACATCGGGACCATGTACCTGGTGTTCGCGATCATTGCCGGCGTGATCGGCGGCGTGATGTCGATGCTGATGCGCAGCGAACTGGCCGCGCCGGGCGACGGGATTCTCGGTGGCGACTACAAGCTCTACAACGTCCTGACCACCGCCCACGGGCTGATCATGATCTTCTTCATGATCATGCCCGCCATGATCGGCGGGTTCGGGAACTGGTTCGTGCCGATCATGATCGGGGCGCCCGACATGGCGTTCCCGCGCATGAACAACATCAGCTTCTGGCTGCTGGTTCCGTCCTTCATTCTGCTGATGGCCAGCCCGTTTGTGGGCGGCGGCGCCGGTACCGGGTGGACGATCTATCCGCCATTGTCGGGTAATCCGGCCCATTCGGGTCCCGCCGTCGACATGGCGATCCTGTCGCTACACCTGGCCGGCGCGTCCTCGATTCTCGGGGCCATCAACTTCATCACGACGATCTTCAACATGCGCGCACCGGGAATGACGCTGCACCGCATGCCGCTGTTCGTGTGGTCGATCCTGGTCACGACGTTCCTGCTGGTGCTGGCGCTGCCGGTGCTAGCCGGTGCGATCACGATGCTGCTGACCGACCGGAACTTCGGCACCGCGTTCTTCACGCCGGACACGGGCGGCGACCCGATCCTCTTCCAGCACCTGTTCTGGTTCTTCGGGCACCCGGAGGTCTACATCCTCATCCTGCCCG
>JAPPED010000007.1 GCA_028824295.1 Rhodospirillales bacterium
CAGCACCTGTTCTGGTTCTTCGGGCACCCGGAGGTCTACATCCTCATCCTGCCCGGCTTCGGCATCGTCAGCCAGGTGGTCGCCACCTTCGCGCGGAAGCCGGTGTTCGGCTACCTCGGGATGGCCTACGCGATGGTCGCGATCGGCTTCATCGGCTTCCTGGTGTGGGCGCACCACATGTACACGGTGGGGCTCGACGTCAACACGAAGGCCTACTTCACCGCGGCAACGATGGTGATCGCGGTACCAACCGGCATCAAGATCTTCAGCTGGATCGCCACGATGTGGGGCGGGTCCATCGAGTTCCGAACACCGATGCTGTTTGCGATCGGCTTCATCTTCCTGTTCACGGTGGGCGGGGTCACCGGCGTGGTGCTCGCCAATGCCGGCATCGACACGGTGCTGCACGACACCTACTACGTGGTCGGACACTTCCACTACGTGCTGTCGCTGGGCGCCGTCTTCGCGCTGTTCGCCGGGTTCTACTACTGGATCGGCAAGATGTCGGGCCGGCAGTACCCCGAGTGGATGGGGAAGGTGCACTTCTGGCTCCTGTTCGTCGGCGTCAACCTGACGTTCTTCCCGATGCACTTCCTCGGCCTGCAGGGCATGCCGCGGCGGATCGCCGACTACCCGGACGCCTTCGCGGGATGGAACATGGTGGCGTCGCTCGGCGCATGGATCTCGGCGGTATCGATCGTCTGGTTCATCGTCATCATCGCCCGGACCTTCCAAGCGGGGGAGAAGTGTCCCGAGAATCCCTGGGGCGAAGGCGCGGACACGCTGGAGTGGAAGACGGCTTCACCGCCGCCGTTCCACACCTACGAAACCCTGCCGACCATCCGCTAGGACTCCGAGCGGTGCCGGACATGTCCCGCCCGGTCGCCTACCGGGCGGGCGGCGACATCAGCGACTTTTTCGCGCTCGCCAAGCCGCGCGTGATGTCGCTGGTGGTCTTCACCGGCATCGTGGGGATGGCACTGGCACCGGCCACGCTTCACCCGGTTCTGGCAGTCGCGGCGCTGATCGCCCTGGCGCTCGGGGCGGGCGGAGCCGGCGCCATCAACATGTGGTTCGATCGCGATATCGACGCGGTCATGGAGCGCACGAAGACGAGGCCGGTGCCCGCGGGCCGGGTCCCGGCCGCCGAGGCGCTGGCCTTCGGCGTGACTCTGTCGATATTCGGGGTGCTGCTGATGGGGCTCGCGGCCAACTGGGCCGCCGCGGCGTTGCTGCTGGCCAGCAGCCTCTTCTACGTCTTCGTCTACACCTGCTGGCTCAAGCGCTCGACTGCACAAAACATCGTGATCGGCGGCGCCGCGGGCGCGCTGCCGCCCGTGATCGGCTGGGTCGCCGCCAGCGGCGGCGGGCTGGCGCCGCTGCCCCTGATCCTGTTTGCCGTCATCTTCCTCTGGACGCCGGCCCATTTCTGGGCATTGGCGCTCGTTCGCGCCGACGACTACGCGCGCGCCGGCGTGCCGATGCTGCCGGTAACGCGGGGCGCCGCCGCAACTCGGCGGGGCATTCTGGTTTACAGCGCGGCCACTGTGGCGGTGACGATGCTGCCGTATGTCCTGGGCGAACTCGGCGCCGTCTACGGTGTGGGTGCCTGCGTGCTGGGCGCGGGATTGTTGTGGCACGCCTTCACGATTTGCCGACGGCGCGCGGGCAGCGAAATGCGAATGTTCTGGTATTCGATTGCCTACCTGTTCCTGTTGTTCCTGCTGATGCCGCTCGACCGCCTGCTGACGGGTTCTTGACGTGCCCCGCCAGGATCCCAGGACGCGCCGCAAGAACCTGGCGCTGGCCGGCCTCATCGTGATGCTGATCGCGGTGTTCTACGCCGTCTCGCTGATCCGCATGGGCGCCGGGACATGAACCGCAACCACGCCGTCGGCGGGATGGTGGTGGTGGCGGTCGTCGTGATGGCCGGGCTCAGCTTCGCCGCCGTCCCGTTGTACGACCTCTTCTGCCGGGTCACCGGATTCGCCGGTACCCCCGGTGTTGCGGCCAGCGCGCCAGGGGGCGCCGGCCACGCGGTCACGGTGCGATTCAACGCCGACGTGGCGCCCGGGCTGCCGTGGCGCTTCGAACCGGTCGAGCGGCAATTGACCGTGGAGGCCGGCGCGTCGGTACTCGCCTTCTACCGGGCCACGAACGACGGCACCGAACCGGTGACCGGCACCGCAACGTTCAACGTCACCCCTCTGAAGGCCGGTCAGTACGTGCAGAAGATCGACTGCTTCTGCTTCGAGGAGCAGCGACTCGACCCCGGCCAGACGGTCGACATGCCGCTCACGTTCTACGTCGACCCGGAGATCGCCGCTGATCGCGCAACGCGGGAGGTGACGGCCGTCACCCTCTCCTATACGTTTTTCGGCGCAGACGAGACGAACCCGGACCCAACAGTCGCTTTTGCAGCCCCGGTGCCGGCGGCTGCCGCCAGCAGCCCTGAGGAATCACTTCGCGGGAGCCATCCATGAGCCAGCACGCCCATCCCTATCACCTTGTCTCCCCGAGCCCGTGGCCGGTGGTGGGTGCGCTCGGCGCCCTCACGCTCGCGGTGGGCGGCCTCATGTACATGCACGAACTCGCTTACGGCAGCGCCGTGCTGGCGGTCGGAACGCTGCTGGTGGCGTTCACGATGTTCGTCTGGTGGCGGGACGTGGTGCGCGAGGCGGAACATGAGGGCCATCACACGCCCACTGTCCAGCTCGGGCTGCGGTACGGAATGGTCCTGTTCATCGCCTCCGAGGTGATGTTCTTCGTCGCGTGGTTCTGGGCGTTCTTCGACGCCAGCCTGTTTGCCGACGAGGCCCAGCAGGTCGCCCGGGTCACGTTCACGGGCGGGACCTGGCCACCGACCGGCGTCGAGGTCTTCGACCCGTTCCACCTGCCGCTCCTCAACACGATCATCCTGCTGACCTCGGGCGCGACCGTGACCTGGGCCCACCATGCGCTGCGCGAGGGAAAACGGTCGGGGCTCATCCAGGGACTCCTTGTGACCGTCGCGCTCGGCGTCGCCTTCACCGCCGTGCAGGCCTACGAGTACGCGCATGCCCCGTTCGCCTTCACCGACGGCATCTACAGCTCCACTTTCTTCATGGCCACGGGCTTTCACGGGGCCCACGTCCTGATCGGGTCCATCTTCCTGATCGTGTGCCTCGGCCGGTCCATCGTCGGGCATTTCAAGCCGGAGCAGCACTTCGGCTTCGAGGCGGCCGCCTGGTACTGGCACTTTGTGGACGTGGTCTGGCTGTTCCTCTTCTTCTCCATTTACTGGTGGGGCGGCTCCGGGGGAGTTACCCACTAACGTCCGGAGGTCTCAGCCACCGCCCCGGGACGGCGGCCGGCACGGCGGCGGGCCGAGCGCTCAGGGGATGGTGCCCGGCCTGCGGCAAGGGACGCTGCTTCCGGGGGTTGACCGAGTTCGTGGACGCCTGCCCCAGCTGCGGAATCCGCCTGGGCAGCGCCAACGTCGGCGACGGGGCATCCTGGTTCATCATGCTCGTCGTCGGCGCGCTCGCTACCGGCGGAGCATTTGCGCTCGACGCGTGGCTGCGCCCGCCGGTCTGGGTCCATGCCATGGTCTGGACGCCGGTGATTCTCGGCGCAACCGTCGGCCTCCTGCGTCCGGTGCGGGCCCTGCTCCTCGCCAGTCACGTCCGACACGACCTGCTGGACGACGATCGGAAGCCTGATGTCGGCTGAGCCGGCGCGGCTCCGCGACAACCGGATTCTCCAGGGCACCGCGATCGCATCGGCCTTCCTGATCCTGCTCGGCCTGGGCACATGGCAAATGGAGCGGCTCCGCTGGAAGGAAGCGCTTCTGGCCGATATCACCGCGCGGGCGGGGGCAACGCCGGTCGCCGCCCCGGAAAACGCCCCCGACCTTCCCGAGTACACGCCCGTCTATGCGGACGGCGTGTTCAAGCACGACCTTGAACACCTCCTCATTCCCCGGACCCGGGCGGGCGTCGCCGGCGCTCACGTTCTCACGCCGCTCGCGCGTCCGGGTGCTCCGGCAGTTCTGGTGAACCGGGGATTCGTGCCGGTGGAATTTGAGCCTACGGCCACCCGGCGCGCTGGAAACCCGTCCGGC
The DNA here is from genome assembly GCA_028824295.1 of Rhodospirillales bacterium. Classification (NCBI taxonomy): domain Bacteria; kingdom Pseudomonadati; phylum Pseudomonadota; class Alphaproteobacteria; order Rhodospirillales; species Rhodospirillales bacterium. The sequence goes on from JAPPED010000007.1 coordinate 4,103, forward strand.
CCTGTCCGGGTGGAGGGCCTCCTCCGGCTGCAGCACCCGCCGGGCCCGTTCGTCCCGGACAATGATCCCGCCGGCGGCAGCTGGTATTCGATCGATCTCGCGGCCATGGGGGAGGCAACCGGCCTGGAACTGGCCGGCTACGTCCTGGACGCCGGCCCGTCGCGCAATCCCGGGGGATGGCCGGAGGGCGGACAGACCAACGTGTCCATCCGCAATACCCACCTCGAGTACGCGCTGACCTGGTACGGCCTTGCGGGCGTCCTCGCCGCCTGTGTCTCCGTGCTGGGTCGCCGCGCCGGTGATTCCCGACAGCGGCGCGCTGGCGACGTCACGTGACGCAGGTTGCGGCGACCCTCGCTTGCGGGGCCGGCGGCCAGTTCCCGGCCGGCCGAAGCGCGGCACGAGGCGCGCGCAGGACTCCGCCCGCATGAGGCTGGCCAGCTACCTAGCCATCGTCTTCGTCCTGGTGCAGATCGTGCTGGGGGGCGCCGTGCGTCTGACCGGCTCAGGCCTGAGCTGCCCCGACTGGCCACTGTGCCACGGTTTCTGGCTGCCGACCGTGCAGGCGCTCGAAACCGTTCCGGATCTCGCCTACGAGCACTGGCAGGTCTGGCTCGAGTGGATCCATCGCGTCAATGCGGCCGTCTTCGTCGCTCCACTCGTGCTCCTGGTCCTGCTGACCGCGCAGACCCCGAAGCACCGGCTCCTCGGCGGAGCCGCCGTCGTGCTGGTCGTGATCCAGGCGATCCTGGGCGCCTTCACCGTCTTCGACCGGAACAGCCCGTGGTCCGTCACCGTCCATCTCGTGATCGCGCTGATCCTGCTCGTGGCGCTCGTGGGCTCTTCCACCGGACCCCGAAGAGCCCGTGTGCTTTCCCGGATCCTGCCTCCGGACTGCAAGCAGCTCGCCTGGGTCGGAACGGCCGTGGCCATCGCAACGGCCGGGGCCGGCGCGTTTCTCGCCAAGTCAGGGGCGGCGCATGCCTGCCCCGACTGGCTGCTTTGCGGCAGTCCATGGAACCAGGCCCACTACGCGAACCCGGACGTCCTGCTCCATATCGTCCATCGGCTGCTCGCCCTTGCGACCGTCGTCCCGGCCCTGGTGCTGCTGGCGCGGCTGCCCCGACGTCAGGCCGCCGTGGCCTTCAGCTGGGCAGCCGCCACCCCGGTGGTCTTCGTACTGCAGGCGCTGCTGGGCCTGGTGACGGCGACCAGCGAACCCGAGCTCTGGATCGCGTTGTCGCACCAGCTGGTCGGCGCGCTGCTGGTCGTCTCCTACGCCATGGTCGGCTGGTACGTGTTCCGTGAACGATGATTGAGGACCACTCTCCCCTCCGGTATGTCAGCACCCGTGGGTCGGGCCCGGTGGACTTCCGTACCGCGACGTTGTCCGGCCTCGCGCCGGACGGCGGACTCTTCATGCCCGACCGCTGGCCGGAGTCGGAGCCGCTGTTCCGGCGCACGGCCGGCGCCGGGTACGTCGAGACTGCGGCGCATGTCCTCACCCGGCTAAGCGGCGATTCGCTCCCAATCGGCGCGTCTTCCGAACTTGCCGCCGATGCGTACCGGACGTTCTCGCACCCGGAGGTGGCGCCGGTGCGCGGGCTTCGGGACGGGCTCCACCTGCTCGAGCTCTTCCATGGCCCCACGCTCGCCTTCAAGGACTTCGCGCTCCAGGTCCTCGCCCGTCTCTTCGACCGCTTCCTGGAGCTCGACGGCCGGCGGGCACTGGTCCTGTGCGCGACTTCGGGCGACACCGGCGCAGCCGCCATCGAGGCCTGCCGCGGTCGTCGCGCGATGGCGATCGTCGTCCTGCATCCCGAGGGCCGGATCGCCCCGCTGCAGCGACGCCTCATGACCACCGTCGACGACCCGGCCGTGTTCAACGTGGCCATCGAAGGTACGTTCGATTCCTGCCAGTCGCTGGTCAAGCAGGCGTTCGCCGATGAGGCGCTGCGCCGCGAATGCGGCCTCCTCGCCGTGAACTCGATCAACTGGAGCAGGATCGCCGCGCAGGCGGCCTACTACGTCCACGCCGCCAACCGAATCGGTGGCCCGCCGCCGGTGTTTGCAGTACCGTCGGGCAACTTCGGCGACTGCTACGCCGGGCACGTGGCCGCCTGCATGGGGCTGGGGGTGGCCGGCCTGATCGTCGGTACGAACCGCAACGACATCCTGGCCCGATTCTTCGAGACCGGGCGCTACCATCCCGGCACGGTCCACCGCACCCTCTCGCCGGCAATGGACATCCAGGTCGCGTCGAATTTCGAACGGCTACTGTACGAGATTCGTGATCGGCAGCCCGATGCGGTGCAGCGTGACTTGGCAGGCCTTGCGCGCGGCCAGGCAATTTGCGTGACCGCCCGGGAACGTGCGGAAACCGGGAAACGTTTCAAGGGAAGCATGGTGACGGAAGACCAGACCATTCACACGATGCGCGACATCCGGGACCTCTGCGGCGTCCAGATCGACCCGCACACCGCCGTCGGGATCGCAGCCGCCCGCCTGGCCGGCGCTCTCGACTGGAACTACCACGCCACTGCCGCTCCCGTGATCGCGCTGGCAACCGCCCATCCCGCAAAGTTCCCGGACGCCGTCCGGCAGGCCTTGAACGAAGAGCCCGAGACGCCCGAACCCCTGGCGCGTTGCATGGAGGCGCCGGAACGTGTGACCACCCTTCCGGCCGACTACACGCGGCTCGCGGACCATCTCCGTCGGGCCGCCGCCGCCGCGGCACCCGCGCCATGAACAGCCACGGCACCTTGCCGGAAGCGGCAGTCACCACCCTTCCGTCCGGTCTCCGGATCGCCAGCCAGAGCGTCCCCGGCACCCGCACCGCTGCGGTAGGGGTCTGGGTGCACACCGGCGCCCGCAATGAGCCGGAGGAGCGCAACGGGATCTCCCATCTGCTGGAGCACATGGCGTTCAAGGGAACGACCACGCGCACGGCCCGGCAAATCGCCGAGGAAGTGGAATCCGCCGGCGCCTACATGAACGCCTACACCGGGCGCGAGGAGACCGCCTACCATCTCCGCATCCTGCCGGGAGCGTTCCCCCTGGCCGTCGACGTCCTGTCGGACATCCTGCTGAATCCGACCTTCGCCGACGAGGAACTGGCGCGCGAGCGATCGGTGATCATCCAGGAGATCGGCGAGGCGCGGGACAATCCCGCGGACGTCGTCTTCGACCGCTTCCAGACGTGCGCATTTCCCGACCAGCCGCTTGGCCGGCCCATTCTCGGGACCCCGGAGATCGTCTCGGGAATCGGGCGGAAAACCCTCCTCGCCTACATGCAGCAGCACTACCGGGGCGAGGCGATGGTCCTGGCGGCCGCGGGCGAAGTCGATCACGAGGCACTGGTGAACCTCGGGGCTGCCGCGTTCGAGGGCATCGGGAGCACGCGCTCGGACGCGCCGGCACCGGCCCGCTACCACGGCGGGGTGGGCGAGGTACCCCGCGAACTGGAACAAACGCACCTGGTGCTCGGGTTCGAGGGGGTCGCCTACGCTGATCCCGACTTCTATGCCATGACCATGTTCTCCGCGATCCTCGGTGGTGGCCTGTCGTCCCGGCTGTTCCAGGAAGTGCGCGAGAAACGCGGGCTCGCCTACGACATTCACAGTTTCGGAAGCTCGTTCCACGACAGTGGCATCTTCGGTGTCTACGCAGGGACCGCCGAACAGGATGCCGGCGAGGTGATTCGCCGCACCGCCGAAGAGATCCACGGAGTGGCCGGCAAGGTCCGGCCGGATGAGCTCGACCGGGCGATGGCACAGGCCAGAAGCGGCCTGCTCATGGGACTGGAAAGCTGCGCCGGACAAGCCGAGGCGCTGGCCCACCAGCTTCGGATCCACGGTCGGCCCATCCCCGTCGACGAGCACCTGCGGCGGCTTGCCGACGTCGACCGCGCTGCCGTGAGCCGCGTCGCCCGGCGCGTCCTCGCGAGCGAGCCGACCCTCGCTGCGATCGGCCCCCTCGGCGGGCTCCCCACCAACGCCACGCTCCGGTCACTTTTCGGGACCCCGGTGCCGGGCGCGGCGTGATCCGGCTGCCCCCGGCCATTCGGGATCTGTTCGCGTCCCGCAGCATCGAGGGACCGAACCTGTACCTGCGGCCTCCTAGGCGATCCGACGCGCACGCCTGGGTGTCCCTGCGAAGGGAGAGCTACGCGTTCCTCAAGTCGTGGGAGCCATCGTGGCGGCCCGAGACCTGCACCCGGTCGTCCTATCTCCGCCAGTACCGCGGCCAGGTGTTCGCGGCCCGTGAAGACCGGGGGTATGCCTTTCACATCTTCCGCAACTCTGACCGTGCGCTGCTGGGCGCGGTGACCGTGGCAAACGTGCAGCGGGGAGTCGCGCATTCCGCGTCGCTCGGCTATTGGATCGGGGCTCCCTATGCTCGCCAAGGTTACATGCGCGAAGCCATCACGGTCCTGATTCCGATGCTCTTCCGACAGATGAAGTTCCACCGGTTGGAGGCCGCCGCGGTCACCTCCAACTGGCCGAGTCGCCTCTTGCTCGAGAATCTGGGGTTTCGCTGCGAAGGCATGGCCCGCGACTACCTGAAAATTGACGGCCGCTGGCGGGACCATGCCCTGTACGCACTGCTCGCGACCGACCCCCAGCCGGGGCCGCCGACGTCGGCCGACGTGCAGGCACCTGCGCCCGACGGCACCCACACGCACTCGTACTCCGGAGCGACACCATGAATCTGTCCCGTCTTCTGGAAGCCCGCGCCGAAGCCGGAAATCCGGTCCGTGTCGGCATCATTGGGGCCGGCAAGTTCGGCACCATGTTCCTGGCGCAGGCCCGTCGAACGCGCGGCCTCCATGTGGTCGGCATCGCCGACCTAGACGTCGGCAAGGCCCGCGCGAACTGCCGGCGAGGCGGCTGGAGCGCAGAGCAGACCGGGGCGGCGGATCTTGACCAGGCGATCAAGACCGGCACGACGCGGATTGATGACGATGCGTCGGCACTGATTGCCCATCCGGCCCTTGACGTCCTGATCGAGGCGACCGGTGACCCCAAGGTGGGGATTCGCCACTGCCTGGCGGCGATCGACCATGGCAAGCACGTCGTCATGGTCAACGTCGAGGCGGACGTCCTCGCGGGGCCGCTGCTCGCGAGGCGCGCCGAAGAAGCCGGCGTGGTGTACAGCCTAGCGTGGGGTGACCAACCGGCGCTGATCGCCGAGCATGTCGACTGGGCGCGGGCCTGCGGGTTCAACGTCGTTTGCGCCGGTAAGGGGACGCGCTACCACCCGGACTTCCACCGTTCGACGCCCGATACCGTCTGGGACAACTACCACCTGAGCCAAGAAGAGGCCGAACGCGGCGGCATGAATCCCAAGATGTTCAATTCCTTCATCGACGGGACCAAGTCCGGAATCGAGATGACGGCGGTCTGCAACGCCACCGGGCTCACGCCGCAGGCTGGTGGCCTCACCTTCCCACCCTGCTCACGCTACGACCTCGCTGAACTGCTGAAGCCCGCCAGCGCAGGTGGTCTGGCCGAGCATGTCGGTACCACCGAAGTGGTGTCGTCGCTCCACCGGGACATGTCCCCGGTCAGCGATGACCTGATGGTGGGCACCTACGTAGTGATCGAAGGGGACGGCGATTACGTCCGGAATTGCTTCGAGGAGTACCGGATGCTTCCCGACAGCACGTTCCATTACGCCGCGCTCTACCGCCCCACGCACATGATCGGGCTCGAACTTGGCATCTCGGTGGCTTCGGCAGCGCTCCGAGGGGAGCCGACCGGATCGCCGACGGGTTTCCGTTCCGACGTCATTGCCTGCGCGAAGCGGCCGCTCAAGAAGGGCGAAGTGCTGGACGGAGAAGGCGGCTACATGGTCTGGGGCCGGCAGTCCCCCGCGATCGATTCGCTGGAGTTCGGCGGGTTGCCCCTTGGCCTGGCGAGCGGCGTACCGCTGACCCGTGACATCGCCGAGGGCGAGCTCCTCCGGTGGTCCGACGCCACCGTCCAGGACACGGACGAAGCGGTCAGGACCCGCCGCGAGATGGAAGCCGCGTTCGGGAGACCCAACGAACCGGCCTAGCCGCAGACCAGGGAGGCTCCGTGCATCCGGAGTCGGAGGCCGTCGAGCCGGTTTGCGTTGGTCCCCGGTGCGGCGGCGACGCCGGTCACACGGCTGCCGACAAGGTCATCGTGACGGCCTTGGACCGCCCGTCGAACCGCATCATCGACGGCGCTCACCTGCAGCCGGCGCTGCGATTGGGTCGGGGCCGTCCAAGCGCCGCCGGACGCGCCGGCGTCCCCTCCGATGCGCACTCGGACTGTTCTGTCGACGTCCAGTTACGGCGCCGGTGGCCGTCAATCCGACGGAGTGGCGGAAGGCTGGATCCGATAGACCCTGGTCGCCGTGTCGTGGAACAGTGCCCGCTTTTCGTCCTCCGAGGCGCCAGCGACGAGCCGTTTGAACGAGTTCCACAGTACCGTGTAGCTGCAGCTGACCTTGTCGACCGGGAAGTTCGATTCAAACATGCAGCGGTTGACGCCGAACAGCTCGATCATCGTCTCGTAGTACCGCCGGGTAGCCTCCATCAACTCCCAGCTGTATGGCGGACGGCTGCGCCCGTGCCAGCCGAAGCCGTTCACCTCCATATTGATCCCCCCGAGCTTCGCCACAACGTTCGGGCATTCGGCCAGCTCTACCATTCGCTCCCGCCAGTCGTCGAAGACTTCGTCGGCACGATTCGCGTACGGCCCCACGCCGAGCGGCCCGCCAAAGTGATCGAGAATGACCGTCTGATCGGGGAACGCACGCACCAGGTCGACGGCTTCAGACAGCTGCGGGTGGTAGCACCACAGGTCGAAGGTCAGTCCCCGGGGTGCCAGGTGCCGGAAGCCGGCGCGAAAGGCGTCGCTCGCCATCAGGCCGGGCGGGGGCGCCGCACGGGCGATCGGAGTTTCGGGACTCTCGTCCCAGGCAACCACGTGGCGGATGCCGCGGAAGCGCGCCGGGCTGGCCGCAATCTGCGCATCCAACGTGGCCGCTACCCCGTCGCCCTCGTCGAGAGGGGCCGTCCCGACGATGGCGGCGGCAATCTGAGTCTCCCCATAGAGCCCGGATGCCGCCATGGCCGCAAGGCCGTTCACGAACTCCGTCTCCCCTACGACCCGCGTGCGTGGCGTCCCTCCACACCGATACATTGCCCCGCACTCGACGTAGACCGTGCTGACCACCCGGTGGCCGCCGCCAAGGTCCGTCAGGATCTCATCCAGCAGATAGCGGGGCTGGACCATCACATCGCGACGGTCCCAGAAGTGATGATGGGGATCACAGATCGGCAGCTCAGGCTCCAGTGCCTGTTCCTGGACCAGGTCGAGCCAGTCGGCGTTCTTCGCTTGCATGAGCCTGATTTCCCCAATGATGTGGCCGAAACGGCAGGAACGGCCAGTCTACAGGGGGTGCAGGAGCCGGCCGTTCGCAGGAACGCGGTCGGTCCGATACCGCTCGGCCCGACGTTCGGCACGCCCCGGCGTGCGGTCAGCGGCCCCACCTGGGGGAGGACTCGGAACGTTGCTACGCCGCCCGGCGCGGCGCCAGGAGCATCGGCCCGTACGCGACGGCGTAGCCGAGGAAGGCGGCAATCCATGCGACAGCCGCCACCGATGACAGCAGCGGACTCCACGCTGGCAACAGGGGGGCGGCGATCCGTGTCGCGGCCGCCAGCAGGACCGACAGGTAGATGATCACCGTGGCCGGCGAAGCTCGAAGGGGCCGTCCGGTGTGGCCAAGGCTTGCCCGCGTCATCACCGCCAAGGTCATGGTGCCGAAGGCACCCACCGTCCAGGCGTGGACCGCGGCGCGATGGACGTCCTCCAGTTCCGCGATCAGGGCGAGCCCGGCCAGCGCGAACCCGACCGGCACGAACAGATACGCCCCGTGCAGGACCGCGACCAACGGGTCGGCCACGGTCCGGTGCGGTCGCCAGCGCAACTGCCGGACCAGGTGCAGGCCGGCCGACCCCAGCAGGATCACGCCGACGATGGCGGCCGGGACGATCCAGCCATCCACGACCCACAGCGCGAGCCCCAGCGCGCCGATCCCGACCACGACCGAATCGTACCGTGCGTGCGGGGCCGGCATCACCGTCTCGCCGCGCGCCTCCAGCCAGTTCGCCGTAAAGCTGGGAACGATCCGGCCCGCAACCAGCGTCAGCAGCAGGAGCACCGACGCGATGGTCATGCGAGTGCCGATCGCTGGATCGCCGCCACGCCAGACGGCCCAGGAATAGACCGCGTGCGAGGCAGCAAATGCGGCCAGGAGGCCCACGACCTTCAGGTTTCGCCAGTTGCCGCCAGCAACAATTTCCCGTCCCGCGACAGCCGTGACCGCCACGAGGAACGCGGTGGACAGGCCCGCCGCAGGGGCATACCCGATCAGGGGCGATAGGTTGACCGCGAGGCGTCCGACAACCCACAACCCCAGCAAGGCGAGGAGGAGCCAACCCGACACAGGCGGGCGACGTGTCCAGCCAGGGATGGCCGTGAACAGGAAACCGGTGATGGCCGCAGCCACGTAGCCAAACAAGAGTTCGTGAGCGTGCCACGCGACGGGCGGAAACGCGGTCGGGAGGTCCAGGAATCCCCGTAGCCACGCCAGCCAAAGGCCCATCAGGAGCGCGGCGTACAGCGATCCGAACAGGAAGAACGGCCGGAAACCGAAGCTGAGCAGGGGCGGCCCCGGCCGGGCGCCGGCCTGCTTCCCGGCTGAGGCCAGTGGTTTCACGATGGCGGAGGGCAGCCGCTGGCGCCCGGGCCGGGAGGTCGCATGCTTCCTCTCAGCGATGTCACGGATGGAGAGCAATCCCGAGACCGGAGACGGGAGACGGGTCTGGACGCCGCGTCACTGGTCCAGGCGGGACTACGGCCGAGTTGAGCCGCACCTGCGGGTGCCGGCGAGGCTTGGTAACGCTTGTCGCGCCCTGATGCCCGGGGCAAACCGCAGAGACCGCCGGCGCGAGGTCAGCGCCCCTCGCCGCCCTCAGGCGTTCCCGGCCGTCGGCGAGATTCGATAAGGGTCGACCGGCTGACCCGACGCGGTATCCCCGATGCCGCCGATCGCTCGTTCCCACTTTGCCGAATGATCCGCCGAAAACACCAGGTCCTCGTCGGCCGCCACGTTGAGCCAGGAGTTCTGCATGATCTCGTGATCCAGCTGACCTGGTCCCCAACCTGCATAACCAAACAGGATCAGGGCCCGCCGTGGTCCGCCGCCGCTGGCGATTTCCCGGAGCACGTCCACGCTTGATGTCAGCAGAATGGAACTCCCGACGCGCTGCGAATTCTCGTACTTCAGGTCATCGGTGTGCAGGACGTACCCGCGGTTCAGCTCGACCGGACCGCCCATGTGAATCTGCACCTTTTCCGCCGCGTCGGTACCTTCGATGTTCAAATCGTTCAAGATCTTGTCGAACCGTGGCGAATCGGCCGGGCGGTTGACGACCAATCCGACAGCGCCTTCGGCCGCATGCGAACAGAGATACACGACCGCCCGCTCGAAAAACATATCCGTCAGCGACGGCATGGCCACCAACAGCTGGCCGGCGAGGTGTGACTGGTCCGAATTCTCTGACGGTGTCTGCGACATGGGTCAACGCTATTCTTTGTGGGGCCGCTCCGCAACGCACCCGGCGCCGCGGCCGGGAACCCGGCCCGGCGGCGATCGCCGGCAGAGGCGCGACGGTCCCTCTCAGGAGATTCACGCATGCCCCGCACAGTGATCACCGGCGCAAGCCGCGGCATCGGGCACGCCCTCACCATCGAGCTCGCTAGGTGCGGTCACGACGTCCTTGCCCTTTGCCGGAAACCGGCGGAAGTCACCGGGCTCGCCGATGTCGACGGCGTCACCGTGCGGGGGCTCGATGTCGCCAGCCCGGTCGCCATGCATTCGTTTGCAACCAGTCTCGACGGTACGATCGATATTCTCGTCAACAACGCGGGGATTGCGGGCGGCAAACTTCGAGACAACCTGTCCGAAGCAGACTTCCAGATGGCCGATGACGTGTTCCGCGTGAATGCGGTCGCACCCCTCCTGCTGACACGTCTCCTCGCGGACCGGCTCCCTCCCGGTGCCCTGATCGTGAACGTGACCTCGATCATGGGGTCCAACGCGGCCAACACGTCGGGCGGCATGGCGATCTACCGGGCCAGCAAGGCAGCCCTCAACAGCATCACCCGAACGCTGGCGGCGGAACTGGGCCCGAAGGACGTGACGGTGCTGGCCGTGCATCCGGGTTGGGTGCGGACCGATATGGGCGGTCCGTCCGCGAACATCGACACGGAAACGTCAGCCCGTGGCATCGCGCAGGTGATCGCCGATGCCGACCCTTCGCAGAACGGCACCTACCTCGACTGGAAGGGTGATTCGCTGCCCTGGTGACGAAGCGGTGCCTAACGCTCTGTCGTGAGGCCCCCCGCCTCCACGATGAATTCCGCCACCGCGCGGACGCCCTTGCCGTGCTTCACCTGCGCGAACAGGAAGGGGCGTGAACCGCGCATCCGTTTCGTATCACGGTCCATCACCTCAAGGTCCGCGCCAACCAGCGGCGCAAGATCGGTCTTGTTGATGATCAGCAGGTCGGATCGGGTGATTCCAGGGCCGCCCTTGCGCGGAATCTTGTCGCCCGCCGAGACATCGATCACGTAGAGGGTCAGGTCGGCGAGTTCCGGCGAAAACGTCGCTGCGAGATTGTCGCCGCCGGATTCCACGAACACCACGTCGAGGTCGGGGAATTCGGCCTCCAGTTGCGCGATCGCCGCCAAATTCATCGAGGCGTCCTCGCGAATCGCGGTGTGGGGACATCCGCCGGTCTCGACCCCCTGGATCCGTTCCGGGGTGAGCGCCCCGGAGCGGGTCAGGAACTCGGCATCCTCACGGGTGTAGATGTCATTCGTGATGGCCGCAATGTCGTAACTGTCGCGCATCGCCTTGCACAGGCCGTCCAGCAAGGCCGTCTTGCCGGAGCCGACGGGCCCGCCGATGCCCACGCGGAACGGTGTGGTCATGATCGGAATAACCTCGTGTATTGGGTTTCGTGCCGGATGGACGTCCAGTCCACGGCGACTGCTGCGGAGCCGATGTCGTCCAACGATCGGCCGAGCGCCTCGTCCGTTGCCTGGAGGACGTCCGCTTCGAGATCGGCCAGAATGCGCTGCCCGGCGACCTGTCCGAGCGGGATCAGCCGAATCCCGGCGGACACCAGGTTCGCCGTCACTGCATGGAGGTAGGCGGCCAGCCCCTCCCGAACCGGGATGTCCTCCCGGGCGACAGCGGCGGCGACGCTGATCGGATATACCGGCGGCGGGTGCCCGTCCGCCGAACCGTCGCCGTTCCACGCCGCTGCAACCGTATCCGCGAAGGCGGTGCCCTGTGCGGTGGTCTCGGCCGCGATCTCGAACGTGCCGCGCATGGCCCGGCCCAGCGCTCCCACCGCGGCCAGGCGCTCGGCGTCACCGCACCGGACCGCGTGCCAGGTCTCCCGGTAGAGATCGGCATCGACGCGCGCGGCGCCAAACCGGAGAATGCCGCGTACCCACGTTGCCAGCGTGTCCTGGTCGTGGACCAGTCCGGCCTCGACGGCATACTCGATGCCGTGCGAGTACGCGTAGGCACCGACCGGGAACGACGGTCCGAGCCATGCCATCAGGCGGATGATGCGCCGATCGGCTTCCACACCCGGAGCTACCCGCGGTCTTCCCCGGGATCGGACGCGGCGTGCGCGTACGCGCCCGCTTCCGGCGAAAACGGGGCTTGCCGCCGTCGCGTGGCAGCACCCAGCCCCTCCGCCATCCCGGCCAATACGTGGTCGTCCTGAATCCTGAGACCCCCGTCCGCCAGCACTTGCAGCGGGGCATGGCGATTGCCGATGTGCCATGCCACCCTGGCCGCGTGCGCCGCCGATTCGCAGCGGATGTCGACGACCGGTTCGGGAGCCGCCCGGACCAGCACCGCGCCGCCGTCGGCGAGCGTCAGTCCATCACCGTCCCGCAGTCGGGGCACGGTCTCCAGTTCGAGGAGCAGCGGTTCGCCGTCATCGCCGCGGAGCCGCCCACGGCGACGCTGTCGATCGTCGTGCGTCAGCGTCACCGACGGCCCCCCCGGCGGCGGTGTCCAGGCGCCGTGGCGCAGCACCGCGATCGCGCGTCGCATCGCCGTCGTCGCACTCAGAAGAGAAAGTAGCGCTGGGCCATCGGCAATCGGGTTGCCGGCTCGCAGGTCAGCAGCGCTCCGTCAGCGCGGACCTCGTACGTCTCCGGGTCGACGTCGATCGCCGGGCAGAGATCGTTCAGCACCATGTCCTTCTTGCCGAGCGCACGGGTACCCGACACCGCCACCAACCGCTTCGTCAGTCCCAGTTCGCCCAGTCCGTCCTCCAGGCCCGCCTGCGAGACGAACGTCACCGATGACGCAGACCGGGCTCGACCCAGCGCCGCGAACATCGGGCGGTAGTGCACGGGCTGCGGCGTGGGAATCGACGCGTTCGGGTCCCCCATCGCCGCCGCGGCGATCGCTCCTCCCTTGAGCACGAGATCGGGTTTGACGCCGAAGAACATCGGCTTCCACAGCACCAGGTCGGCCAGCTTGCCCACCTCGACCGAGCCGACCTCGCCGTCGATCCCGTGCGTCCGGGCCGGATTGATCGTGTATTTCGCGATGTAGCGCCGCACCCTGAAGTTGTCGTTGTCGCCGCGCTCCTCCGGGAGTCGGCCGCGCTGCTGCTTCATCTTGTCGGCGGTCTGCCAGGTCCGGACAATGACTTCGCCGACCCGACCCATGGCCTGACTGTCGGAGGCGATCATCGAGAACGCCCCGAGATCGTGCAGGATGTCCTCCGCCGCGATGGTCTCGCGCCGAATGCGGCTCTCCGCAAAAGCCACGTCCTCCGGAATGTTCGGGTCCAGGTGATGGCACACCATGAGCATGTCGAGGTGCTCGTCGACGGTGTTCACGGTGAACGGACGGGTGGGATTGGTGCTGGACGGCAACACGTTGGGCTCACCACAAAGCCTGATGATGTCCGGCGCATGGCCGCCGCCGGCCCCTTCGGTGTGGAACGCATGAATGGTGCGGTTCCGGAACGCGGCCGTCGTGGTCTCGAGGTAGCCCGACTCGTTCAGCGTGTCGGTATGGATCGCGACGCCGATGTCCCACTCGTCGGCGACGGACAGGCACGTGTCGATGGCCGCGGGCGTGGTACCCCAGTCCTCGTGCAGCTTCAGGCCGCAGGCTCCGGCGCGCACCTGCTCGACCAGCGCCGTCGGCTCGGAGGCGTTCCCCTTGCCGTAGAAGCCCAGATTGACGGGCAGCTCCTCCGCGGCCTCCAGCATGCGTGCCAGGTGCCAGGGCCCCGGCGTGCACGTCGTCGCATTCGTCCCTTCGGCAGGACCCGTGCCGCCGCCCAGCATCGTGGTGACACCCGAGTAGAGGGCATCGTCGACCTGCTGCGGGCAGATCCAGTGAATGTGCGCATCAATGCCGCCGGCGGTCAGGATGCGGCCCTCGCCGGCGATCGCCTCGGTGCCCGGCCCGACGACGATGTCCACGTTCGGCTGCGTATCCGGATTGCCGGCCTTGCCGATTGCGGCGATCCGTCCATCGCGAAGGCCCACGTCCGCCTTGACCACTCCCCAGTGATCGACGATCAGGGCGTTCGTGATCACGGTGTCCACCGCACCAGCCGCACGGCCGGCAGATCCCTGGCCCATGCCGTCGCGGATGACCTTGCCGCCGCCGAACTTGACCTCCTCGCCGTACACGGTCCGATCGGCTTCCACCTCGACGAACAGGTCGGTGTCGGCCAGCCGGACCCGGTCGCCGACCGTCGGCCCGTACATGGCGGCGTAGGCCGCCCGCTCGATGGAAAATGGCACGGCCTAGTCCTCCAATGGGCCTTGAACCCGGGCATTGAACCCGCGGACGATCCGAGCGCCGGCGTAGGGAATGAGCTGCGCCTCGCGCCGCTGGCCCGGCTCGAACCGCATCGCGGTCCCGGCTGGAATGTCGAGGCGGCGGCCCCGTGCCGCATCGCGGTCGAACTCGAGCGCGGTGTTGACCTCGAAGAAGTGGTAGTGCGAGCCGACCTGGATCGGCCGGTCGCCGGTGTTGGCCACCGTGATCGTGATGGTGTCGGCCTCTGCGTTGAGGAGCAGCGACCCGGGCGCGGTAATGATCTCACCGGGAATCATCGGTCATCTCCCGATTGCAGCGGATGGGCTGGTGCACGGTGACCAGCTTGGTACCGTCGGGGAACGTGGCCTCGACCTGGATCTCGGGGATCATGTCGGCGACGCCCTCCATGACCTGATCGCGGCGCAGGACGCCGGTCCCGTCGCGCATCAGGTCCGCGACGGAAGCTCCGTCCCGCGCGCCCTCCACGATGTAGTCAGTGATAAGGGCGACCGCTTCTGGATAGTTCAGCCGGACGCCACGCTCGAACCGTCGGCGCGCGACGATAGCGGCCATGGCAATGAGCAGCTTGTCCTTTTCCCGCGGCGAAAGATTCATCCATGTCCTCCCGAATCAAACGTGCCAGAGCCGAGGCAGGGTGGCGGCGAGACCCGCCGCGGAGGCGCGAAACCCCGCCCAGAAGGTCGCAAACGCGCGGCGGACGTCGTCTCCGTGCGCCGCGAGCCACCGGACGACCAGCACGCCGTTGACGACCGTGGCCCCGGCGCGCACGCCGGCCGGCAGATCGTCAAGCAGGCGCCGAGCCTCCTGCTGCCGTGCGGGCGCGTCATCCGCGGCGTAGACCGCGCAGGCCACCGCCCGCGCGCCGCCGAAGCCGGCCGGGTGGTCGAGCACATCCAGCAGGTCGTCCTCGACGTGGAGCGCGTCGGCCCAGACGAGGTCGTCGCCCCTGCGCACCTCCCACGCCTCGCGGACCAGCCCTCGCGTCATCCGCTCGCCGGACGCAATCCGCCCAAGCACCAGGAACTCTCCGGCCAGGACCCGCCCCCCGGGCGCCCGGTCGATGCGGACCCGGCGCCGCAGCCGTGCCTGATCGAACAGGATCGTCTCCTGGGGCAGCCACTCGAGCCACGTGCCTTCCGCGGCCTCCAGGCGGACATCGATTCGGCAATCCGCACCGGTCGAGCGGTACACCTTTTCCGCCGCCTGCGCGGCCACGATCGCGGAAGCCCCGTCCGCGGCGGATGCGGTGACGTCGATCCGGTCACCGCCGACGAGCCCGCCCGACGTCGTCACGAGCGCCGCCAGCGGCGGTTCGGCGGCAGGCTGGGCTGGAAACAGGACCCGCATCGGATCGCGCTGGTACAGGTGGCGCAGCGAGGCCGTGCCGACGCCCGCAAAGCCGACCTCGGCCACGCCGTGGACGCCGTGTCCGGACACCGGCGCTTCAGACGGTAAGGCGGCGGCGGACATCTTCCTCAACCATGTCGTCAGACTTGCCCGCCAGCACCACTTCGCCCCGGTCCATGACGACGAAGTCGTCGGCGAGGTCGCGCGCGAACTCGAAGTACTGCTCCACGAGCAGGATCGCCATGTCCCCACGGGCGGCCAGTGTCCGGATCACCCGTTCGATGTCCTTGATGATCGACGGCTGGATGCCCTCCGTCGGCTCGTCGAGCACCAGCAGCCGGGGCCGCATCACCAATGCCCGGGCGATTGCCAGCTGCTGCTGCTGGCCGCCGGACAGATCGCCGCCGCGGCGACCGAGCATGTCGCGCAGGACGGGGAACAGGTGGAAGATCTCCTCCGGCAGCGTACGGGTCGGCCGGGGCAGGGAGGCATAGCCGGTGTAGAGGTTCTCGCGGACGCTGAGGAGCGGGAAAATCTCGCGCCCCTGGGGCACGTAGGCGATACCCCGGGCGGCGCGCTGGTACGCTGCGAGCGCCGAGATGTCGGCACCCTCCCACAGGATCCGGCCGGCGCTGATCATCTGCTGGCCGACGATGGCGCGGAGCAGCGTGGTCTTCCCCACGCCGTTGCGCCCCATCACGCAGGTCACGCGGCCAGGTTCCGCGCTCAGGCTGACCTGCCGCAGCGCCTGGCTGGCCCCGTAGTGGAAATCGATGGCCTCGACCTGCAGCATGGCTAGCGCCCCAGGTACACCTCGACCACCCGCGCGTCGTTTTGCACGGCATCGAGGGTCCCTTCGGCCAGCACCGCGCCTTCGTGCAGCACCGTGACCCGGCAACCCAGGCCCCGCACGAACGCCATGTCGTGCTCCACCACGACGACCGAACGCGATCCGGCAATCCGGGTGAGCAGCGCCACGGTCTGCTCGGTTTCCTCGTCGGTCATGCCGGCGGCCGGCTCGTCGACCAGCAGGAGTTCGGGATCCTGCATCAGCAACATCCCGATCTCGAGCCATTGTTTCTGGCCATGAGACAGGTCGCCCGCCCGACGGTCGCGATGGGAGCTCAGGGCGGTCGTCTCGAGCACCCCGTCGATCCGCTCGCGAGAAGCGGCGCCGAGGCGGGCGAACAGGCTGCCGAACACCCCGCGGGTGCCCGCGAGTGCCAGCTCCAGGTTGTCGAAGACGGTGTGTTCCTCGAACACGGTGGGCTTCTGGAACTTCCGGCCGATTCCCAGATTGGCAATTGCCGCTTCGTCCAGTTGCGTGAGATCGATGCCCCCGTTGAACTCCACCTGGCCGCGATCGGGCCGGGTCTTGCCCGTGACCACGTCCATCATCGTCGTCTTACCGGCACCGTTGGGTCCGATCACGGCGCGAAGTTCGCCCACCTCGACATAGAAGCTGAGATCGTTCAGGGCCTTGAAGCCGTCGAACGACACCGATACGCCGTCGAGGTACAGGATGGTGTCGTGCAGTTCCGGCCGCGCCTGGACAGGGACATCGCTCATAGCGCCGATTCCGGGGACCGAGCCCGGCCGGGCCGGCGCCGCCAGCGGTCGCCTGCCCGCTTGAAGACCGGCACGGTCCCGACGAGCCCCTTCGGCAGGAACAGGGTCACGGCGATGAACAGCCCCCCCAGGACAAACAGCCACATGTCAGGGAGCGCCCCAGTGAACACCGTCTTCGCGTAGTTGACGAGAATCGCCCCGAGCACAGCGCCGTACAGGGATCCACGGCCGCCCACCGCCACCCAGACCACGATCTCGATCGACGCTGCCGGCGCGAACTCGGACGGGTTGATGATGCCGACCTGCGGCACGTACAGGGCGCCGGCGAGACCGGCCAGCATGGCCGACAGGACGAAGACGAAGAGCTTGTAATGCTCCACTCGGTAACCCAGGAACCGGACCCGGGTCTCGGCATCTCGCACCGCGACCAGCACCCTCCCGGCGCGGCTGCGGACGATGAAGCGCCCGAGCAGGTAGCCCAAGGCCACGGCCAACGCGCTTGCGCAGAAGAGCGCGACGCGGGTGCCGTCCGCCTGCAGGTTGAACCCCAGCAGGTCCTTGAAGTCGGTCAGCCCGTTGTTGCCTCCGAAGCCCATGTCGTTGCGGAAGAACGCGAGCATGAGCGCGAACGTCATCGCCTGGGTGATGATCGAGAGATAGACGCCGGTCACCCGCGAGCGGAACGCGAACCAGCCAAAGACCAACGCCAGCGCGCCCGGCACGACCAGCGCCATGACCATCGCGAACGGGAACCAGTCGAATCCGTGCCAGTACCAGGGCAGCTCCTCCCAGTCGAGGAAGACCATGAAATCCGGCAGTTCGGGATGCCCGTAGACCCCCCGGTCGCCGATCTGGCGCATCATGTACATGCCCATGGCGTAGCCGCCGAGCGCAAAGAATGCGCCGTGGCCAAGGCTGAGCACGCCCGCGTACCCCCAGATCAGGTCGACGCTCAGGGCCAGCAACGCGAACGTCAGGTACTTGCCCAGCAGGCTGACGACGTAGGTCGGAACGTGCAGGACCGAATCCGCAGGCAGCAGCAGGTTGGAAATCGGCACCACCACGACGGCCGCCAGCAGCACGGCCAGCAGGATCTGGCCGCCCCGATTGCCGGCGAGCAGATCGACGAGCACCGACCGGACCACCATCATTCAGCTTTCCGCCGCCCGGCCCTTGAGGGCGAACAGGCCGCGCGGCCGCTTCTGGATGAACAGGATGATGGCCACCAGCACGAGGATCTTCGCGAGAACCGCGCCGGCAAACGGCTCCAGGAACTTGTTGATGACCCCGAGGCTCATGGCGCCGACCAGGGTTCCCCAGAGATTGCCGACCCCGCCGAACACCACGACCATGAAGCTGTCGACGATGTAGGCCTGCCCGAGATTGGGGCTCACGTTGTCGATCTGGCTGAGAGCCACCCCGGCCACGCCCGCGATGCCCGCGCCCAGACCGAAGGTCGCGGCATCGATCCACCCGGTGCGGATCCCCATGGATGACGCCATCGACCGGTTCTGGGTCACCGCCCGCATGTACAGCCCCAAGGCGGTGCGTCGAAGGACCAGCGCGATGCCGGCGACCACCAGCAGGCTGAAGATGATGATGGCGACCCGGTTGTAGGGAAGCACCAGCCCCGTCGCTGTCTCGAACGCCCCGCTCAGCCACGACGGGCTCGACACCTCGCGGTTGGTCGGTCCGAACACCGTCCGCACCAGCTGCTGCAGGATGAGGCTCAGCCCCCAAGTCGCCAGCAGGGTCTCGAACGGCCGCCCGTAGAGCCAGCGAATGACGCTGCGCTCGATCGCGACCCCGGCGGCTCCGGCGACGAGAAAGGCCGCCGGCACGGCCACCGCCAGGGAATAGTCGAGGCCGCCCGGGGCAAAGTCACGGAAGAGCTGCTGGACCACGAAGGTCGTGTAGGCGCCGAGCATCACCAGTTCGCCATGGGCCATGTTGATGACGCCCATGACCCCGAACGTGATGGCCAGCCCCACGGCCGCTAGGAGCAACACCGAACCAAGGCTGAGGCCCTGGAAGATGGCGCCCAGAAGGTTCCAGAAGGCGAGATCCCGCTCGACCGCATCCAGCGCCTCGGCGGCGGTCGCCCGGACCTCCCCATCCGGTTCGCTCTCCTGGCTGAGGCTGGCCAGCAGCGACCGGACTTCCGGAAGCGCTGACTCGGAAAGGCGCTCCACCGCAGCCAGCCGAACATCGAGCGGGAAGTCCGGATTGGTCTCGATCGCTGCCTTGGCGAGCGTGAGCTGGTCGAGGAGACCCTGATCCTCCTCCCGGGCAATCGCCTGTTCCACGGTCTCCAGCGCCCCTGCATCGCGCGCCGCAAACACCGCCGCCGCCGCCTCCTCGCGCCGGTCGGGATCGTCGGACAGCAGGGTCAGGCCGCCAAGCGCCGCCTTGATCACGCCGCGCAGGCGATTGTTGACCTTGACCTTCTTGAGTTCCTTCTTCCTGGCGTCGCCGACCGCACTGTCGTCCAGGGCATTCGTCAGCGCATAGACCTTGCCGGTCTTGTGGCCGATCACGATCACCCCGTCCGCCTTGCGCACGAACAATTGACCCTTCGCCATGGCCTCGAGGATCGGAATGGCCCTCGGGTGCCCGGTCGCCGCCAGGACCTCGACTCCGACCGCGCGGTCCTTGTAGCTCTTGGCCGACAGTCCCTGGACCGCTTCTTCCAGTGTCGCTGCGTGGCTGGCTGGAGCGCCGCCTGCAACGGTCGCCGCGAACGCGAAGCATGCGAACACCGCGGCCAACAAGGGCAGGGCAAATCCGCGTGTCGGCATGGCAGCGGGTCCGGACGTTAGAAAACCGGCCAGAGGCCAGCGGAAAACGGTGGAGCAACGACGCTCGATCCGGTCCGGGGCAGCGGGACCCCTCCCGCCGTCCTGGACCGGATGCGCCGACTACATGTCGGCGATCGCGCCGAACTTCGGGGCCTCGCAGTTGCCGCAGACCCACGGGAAGGTCCAGTCGGCAGTCAGCTTCGCGCTTTCGGGAATGAAGTCCGACCAAGCGTCACCCTTGACCACCCCGTCGGTTTCCCAGACCGTTTCGAACTGCCCGTCATCCTGGATCTCGCCGATGAGGACCGGCTTCGACAGGTGATGGTTGGTGTTCATCATGGCCATGCCGCCGGTCAGGTTCTTGAAGGTCTGGCCGTACATGGCCTGCCGTACGGCATCGACATCCACCGTCCCGGCCTGCTGCACCGCCTGCACCCACATGTTGAAGCCGATGTAATGGGCTTCCATGGGGTCGTTCGTCACGCGGTCCTCGTCCTCGATGAACGCGTGCCATTTCTCGATGAACGCCTCGTTCTCGTCGGTCTCCACGCTCATGAAGTAGTTCCACGCCGCGAGGTGGCCTACGAGCGGTTCGGTGTCGAGCCCGGCCAGTTCCTCTTCGCCGACCGAGAAGGCAACCACGGGAATGTCCTCGGCCTTGATGCCCTGGTTGGCCAGCTCCTTGTAGAACGGGACATTGGCGTCGCCGTTGATTGTCGAGACCACGGCCGTCTTCTTGCCTTCGGAAGCGAACTTCTTGACATCCCCCACGATCGTCTGCCAGTCGGCGTGCCCGAACGGCGTGTAGTTCTCCAGGATGTCCTCGTCGGAGATTCCCTTCGCGTTCAGGTATGCGCGGAGGATCTTGTTGGTTGTACGCGGGTACACGTAGTCCGTGCCCAGGAGCGCGATCCGTTCGGCTCCACCGCCGTCCTCGCTGAGGAGATAGTCAACCGCGGGAATGGCCTGCTGATTCGGAGCTGCGCCGGTGTAGAACACGTTCCGGGAGCTCTCTTCGCCTTCGTACTGGACGGGATAGAACAGCAGTCCGTTGAGCTCCTCGATCACCGGCAGCACCGACTTGCGGGATACCGAGGTCCAGTTCCCGAAGATCACGGCAACTTCATGCTGCTCGATCAGCTCGCGAGCCTTTTCGGCAAAGAGGGGCCAGTTCGATGCTGGATCAACGACGACTGGTTCAAGCATCTTGCCGAGCAGGCCGCCCTTGCTGTTCTGCTCCTCGATGAGCATCAGCATCGTGTCCTTCAACGTGGTCTCGCTGATGGCCATCGTGCCGGAGAGTGAATGCAGGACCCCGACCTTGATGGTCTCGGCCTGCGCCGCTCCACTCAGTGCGGTCGACGCGGCCAGGATGCCTGCGAAGACCAGGTGACGCTGGTTTCGAAACATAGAATTTCTCCGTGAAGTCTGGTGCACACCCACCGATGTCCGGGGCCGCTTTGCGGACTGCACCACGCCTTCACAGAAGCAAGCTTTATGCCATTTTTGCGGCTGAATGTTCCGAGCCAGCCTGGAAACCGAATCTGCAGGCAACCTGATCTGAAGTATATGCATATATGATAATCAATAATGAAAATAGTATGCCTATATCTTAGGCATAATGCCCCACCAAGGCCGATGTTTCGCTGCTCGCCGCAACGCCGCCGTCCGCTTTCGTCCCCGCTCTGGAAACCCGGGCCTGCGCGAGCTACAAAGCGGTGCTCGCCCAGGCGGGATCTCCAGCAACCCACCTCGCCCGAATCGGATTTAGCCCTCATGGGATCAATGATCGCGGTCCGCGCCGCTGATGACACCAGTTTGCCCGTCTATCTCGCCGAACCCACTGGAATCCGCCGTGGTTCGCTGGTGGTCATCCAAGAAATCTTTGGCGTCAACCCGTACATCCGCAGCGTGGCGGACCAGTTCGCCGAGGCCGGTTACGTGTGTTACGCGCCGGACCTCTACCACCGGATTGAGCCCGGCATCGAACTCGGCTACGAGGCGGCCGACGTCCAGCGCGGCCTGGAGCTCAAGTCGCAGACGGGCTTGGACCTGCCCGTCATGGATGTGCAGACCTGTGTCGCCACCCTGTTGATCGACCACAGGGTCGGCGTGGTCGGCTTCTGCTATGGAGGTTCGTTGTCGTGGCTCAGCGCCTGCCGTGGCTACGGCATGGAGGCAGCCGTCTGCTACTACGGCGGACAGATCGCAGCCTTGCTCGACAAACCGGCCAACGTCCCCGTGCAGATGCATTTCGGAGACCGAGACGCGTCCATCCCGCCCGAAGACGTCGAGAAAATCCGCGCCTTCGCGACCGAAGCCGACATTCACGTCTACGAAGGCGAGCACGGGTTCGCCTGCCACGCGCGCGGCAGCCATCATCCGGTCTCGGCGGAAGCTGCCAATGAACGCACCCTCGCCTTCTTCTCCAAGCACGTGGCCAAGGAAGAAATCTCGTGAACCGAGCAGCTGCGGTCGCCTTGGCGGCGTTCCTGGCCCCATGGACCGCGCTAGCCATCGAACCGCCCGCCAAGCTCGTCGTGGTCGATCTGCAGACCGGCGATGGCCGGTTTGTCGAGGTGGGCCGAGGCGTGAGCGTGCACTACACCGGATGGCTGTTCGATCCCGATGCAGCAACCGACGATCCCTGCCTTGCGCGGGGCAAGCAGTTCGACAGTTCCCGGAACCGTCAACGGCCGTTCAATTTCCCGCTTGGTGAGGGCTTCGTCATTCCCGGCTGGGACATCGGTGTCGTCGGGATGCAGGTCGGCGGGCACCGCTGCCTGGTCGTCCCGCCGGATATGGCCTACAGAGAGCATGGCGCGGGTGGCGGAGTGATCCCTCCGAATGCGACGCTCATTTTCGAAGTGGAAGTGCTCTCCGTGGCCGATTTCTAGCCATGACGAAACCGGTCTTCGGGGTGGTGGGCGGCAGCGGCATCTACGAGCTCGACTCGCTCGAGTCGCCGAGCTGGAAGACCGTAAGCTCCCCCTTTGGCGCGCCGTCAGACGCGATTCTTCACGGCCGGCTGAGAGGGCTGGAATTTCGTTTCCTGCCGCGGCACGGCCGCGGCCACCGCATTCCTCCCAGCAGCCTCAACTTCCGGGCGAACATCGACGCGCTGAAGCGCACCGGCGTGACCGACATCATCTCGCTTTCCGCCGCAGGGAGCCTCAGGGAGGACTTGCCGCCCGGTACATTCGTCCTAGTCGATCAGTTCATCGACCGCACCTTTGCGCGGGTCAAGAGCTTCTTCGGACCCGGTCTCGTGGCCCACGTCTCCATGGCCCATCCCACCTCGGATCGCCTTCGGCGACTGCTGGCCGAAGCGTCCAGCACTGCCGACATCGATGCGGTGAACGGGGGTACGTACCTGGCCATGGAAGGGCCGCAGTTCTCGACGCGAGCCGAATCCGAGCTCTACCGGTCCTGGGGCTGCGACGTGATCGGCATGACCAACATGCCGGAGGCGAAGCTGGCGCGCGAGGCCGAAATCGCCTACGCCAGCGTGGCGATGATGACCGATTACGACTGCTGGCACCCGGACCACGAGGCCGTGACGGTCGAGCAGGTCGTCGGCGTGCTGCTGGACAACGCCGCCCGCGCGAGGACGTTGGTCGAGGCTTTCGCGGACGCCGCCGCGGCCACGGACTGGGATGAGTCCGATCCTGCCTACCGTGCGCTCGACGAGGCCATTATCACGCCACCGGAGGCGCGCGACCCGGAACTCGCGAAGAAACTGGATGCGGTGGCCGGACGGGCTCTGGAAAGCTAGCCCGCCTCGTCGTCAAAGGTCATCGTCGCCGCGTTTCACCGGCACCCAGGTGCGCCGGTAGGTCGCGTAAAACACACCCGTCATGACCACCAGGAAGATCAGCACCCGCAGCCCCATGCGCTTCCGCTCGTCGGCCGTCGGGTCAGCTGCCCAGGCGAGGAACGTCGCCACGTCGTGAGCTTCCTGCTCGATGGTCGCCTCGGTGCCGTCCGCGTACGTGACATCCTCGCCCCAGAGCGGCTTCGGCATCGCGATGACAGATCCCGGAAAGTACGGGTTGTAGTACGAGGACCCCGGGTCGACCCCGTCGGGCGGATCCTCGTAACCGATGAGGATCGCATAGACGTAGGGCGCGCCGCGTTCCAGCACCTTGAGCGAGAGATCCGGCGGCGCGACGCCGTTGTTGGCCGCCGCCGCGGCGTTCGCGTTCGCGAAAGGCTCGGTGATCAGGGGGTCGGAGGGACGGCCGGGGCGTTCGAACATCTCGCCCATGTCATCCGGCCCGTCCGTGACCAGCGTCTCCGACGCCATGCGGCGAATGTCGTCCTCGGTGAAGCCCAGGTCACCCAGGTTGCGCCACGCCATGAACCGGAGCCCGTGGCAGGTGGCGCAAACGTTCCGGTACACCTCGAAGCCGCGGATCGCCGCGGCGCGGTCGATCCGGCCGAACGGCCCGTCAAACGAAAACTCGACGGCCGGCGGCGCCAAACCGTCGGTCGCGGCCCGGGCAACCTGCTCAGCCGACAAGGCCGCCAACAGCACCGCGGCAAACAGTACCCCCGGGCGCGTCACGGACCCTGGCTCCCGTGCTTGTGGCCATAGATGCTTTCGGGCAACTGTCGAGAACGCTCGACCCGGCCGATCACCGGCATCAGCACCAAGAAGTGCGCGAAATAGTAGATCGTCGCGATTCTTCCGATCGTGATGTAGATGCCCTCCGGCGGATTCGCACCGATCCAGCCGAGCAGCACCGTGTTGCCCGCGAACAGCCAGAACAGCCACCGGTAGACCGGCCGGAACGCGGCACTCCGGACTCGTGAACTATCCAGCCACGGCAGCGCAAACAGCACGAAGACCGCGCCGAACATCGCGATGACGCCGCCCAGTTTATGGGGGACAGCTCGGAGAATGGCGTAAAACGGCAGGAAGTACCATTCGGGCACGATGTGCGGCGGTGTCCGGAGCGGATCAGCCGGGATGTAGTTGTCGGGATGACCGAGGCTGTCCGGAGCGTAGAACACCACGCCGGCGAAGAAGACGAGCGCCATGCCCAGACCGACCAAGTCTTTCACCGTGTAGTACGGGTGGAACGGAATCGTGTCCCGCGGCGCGCCGGGATTGACGCCGAGAGGATTGTTCGAACCGTGCCGGTGCAGGGCGACAATGTGCAGAAAGACCAGCGCGACGATGACGAACGGCAAGAGGTAGTGGAGCGAGAAAAAGCGGTTCAGCGTCGGATTGTCGACCGAGAAGCCGCCCCAGAGCCATTCGACGATGGCCGGACCGATGACCGGTATCGCCGAGAAGAGATTGGTAATGACTGTGGCGCCCCAGAAGCTCATCTGGCCCCAGGGCAGCACGTACCCCAAGAACGCGCTCATCATCATCACGATCAGGATGATGATGCCGAGCCACCACAGCAGTTCCCGGGGTTCCTTGTACGAGCCGTAGTAGAGGCCCCGGAAGATGTGGATGTAGACGCAAATGAAGAAGAACGAGGCCCCGTTGGCGTGTACGGACCTGATCAACCAGCCGTAGTTCACGTCCCGCATGATGTGCTGCACGCTGTCAAAGGCGTGGTCGACATGCGGCGTGTAGTGCATGGCCAGCACAACGCCGGTAATGATCTGCACCACGAGGAAGAACCCGGCCAGGGAACCGAAGTTCCAGAACGCGTTCAGGTTGCGAGGGGTGCGGTACTCGATCAGCGAGTGCCGCGCAGCCGAGAACACCGGCAGGCGGTAGTCGATCCAGCGCACAACCCGCGATACGAGACCGGAACTCCGCATAGCGCTTAGCCCACCCGGATTGTCGTGTCGTCTACGAAACGGTACGGCGGCACGGCGAGATTCTTGGGAGCCGGGCCCTTCCGGATACGACCCGAGGTGTCGTAATGCGAGCCGTGGCAGGGGCAGAACCAGCCCTGGTATTCGCCTTGCCCGTCGCCGATCGGAATGCATCCGAGATGGGTGCACACCCCGACCAGCACCAGGAAGCGGGGATCCTGCGCCCGGCTGGCGTCCGTCGCCGGATCGGGAAGATCAGCGGTGTCGTCCTGAGCGGCCTGCTCTATTTCTTCAGGTGTCCGATAACGCACGAACACCGGAGCTCCGCGCCACAACACGGTGCGGCTGTTGCCAGGTTCGAGGCCGGTCAGATCGATGTCCACCGTGGCCAGCGCCTGGACATCGGCCGACGGATTCATCTGATCGATTAGCGGCCAGGTCGCGCAGCCTGCGGCTACGGCGCCGAAGGCGCCGGACGCAACGTTGAGGAAGTCGCGGCGGCTTGAAGCCGCCGCTGGAGCAGCTGGATTCGACATGTGGTGCAGAGGGGTCCTAGGCCAACGCCGGATCGTGTGGGCCGGGCTCGTTTGTAGCCGAGACCTGCCGATTTGCAAAGGGGTGACGCTCCCGGCACGACCGGAACCCCGTTCGTGGGAACCTCGCGGCCACACTTGATGAAATAGTGCGGAAGACGCTCGGTGACCATCGCCGGGACGGCGTGACGGGTCGGTCAGGTGATCGACACGTTCCTGGACGGTATCGGCGCGGGCCTCTCGTAGCAGAGACTCCGGTTGCCAGCAGTCGCCGTTGATGCTTCGGCAAGGATAGACTAAGTTTAGTAGACTAAGTTTGGAGTGACCCGATGTGCGCATCGTGAACATGCACGAGGCAAAGACCAACCTGTCGCGTCTTGTCGAGGGCGCCGCCAACGGTGAGCCCTTCATCATTGCTCGTGCCGGAAAGCCCTTGGTCAGGGTGGCCGCTGTGGAAGCGCCCAGGGCGGGCGTCGAGCAGCGCGTCGGGTTCATGTCGGGACAGATCTCGGTGCCGGACGACTTCGACCGCATGGATGCCGGAGAGCTGCAAGCCTTGTTCGAAGGCACGAAGTGAGACTTTTGCTCGACACCCATCTGCTGCTGTGGGCGGCGGGGGTGCCGGAACAACTGCCGGGCGACGCCCGCGCCCTGATCGAACGGCCGGAGAATGAGTTGGTCGTCAGTGCCGCGTCGCTGTGGGAGGTGACCATCAAGCGAAGCCTTGGCCGGGCGGATTTCATTGTCGAGCCCCGCCAGCTGCGTCGGGGGCTGTTGGAAAACGGTTACACCGAGTTGGCAATCACCGGAGCTCATGCCATTGCCGTGGATGGGCTCCCGCCAATTCACGGCGACCCCTTCGACCGTCTCCTGGTGGCGCAGGCACAGGTTGAGGCCATTACGCTTCTCACCGCGGACAAGACCGTCGCTCGTTACCCGGGGCCGGTCCGGCTGTGTTGAACGCGGGAGCGTGGGTCGCGACATCGTTGTCGGCCGGATAAAGCCCGCTCAACCTGTTTCGGGGCCGTCCGAGTCCGGTGGCCGGCATCGAGGTCATCCGCGGTTCGGGCAACGGAGAAAGCACCAAATGGACGGGGTGCGTTTGCCGTCCGAACGGAGAGAGCAGTTGCACCCGGGCATCCATTAGGCACCCTCGCCGGGCGCCAATTGAGACGGCTGCCGCTTGCCAGCGGAACCGTTCCTGCGGACCTTCCAAGGGGCGCCGGTTTATGGTACGGTGCCGTGGCCATTTGTTCAGATGAATGGACGCTGGCCGATCAGGTTAGGCATCAGGAATTTCGTGATCGGGAGAGTCACTGGCACTGCATGTTCCACTCTACTACGATAGGGGGCCCATATCTTGATTTCCCCTCGTCGTGTGGGGTTTTCTCCTTCTAACCGCAATTATTGGGGCAAAACAGCAACATGGATGGGATGATCGAAGAGCGTGTGCCCCCTGCAGCCGTGCTGCCCGACAAGCTTTTCGGTCAAGATCAGGATGCGATTCAGGTCCCTGGAGGGTGGCGCGTCTCCCCGTGCGACGATCGGGATGCGCACCTTACCGAATTCGGAAAATCCGTTCTCCGAGATCGCTACACGTTACCCAACGAAACGATCCAGACCATGTTCGCCCGCGTCGCCAGCACGTTCGCGGACGACGATGGGCACGCGCAGCGCCTGTACGACTACATTTCCAATCTCTGGTTCATGCCGTCGACGCCGGTGCTGTCCAACGGAGGCACGTCGCGCGGACTTCCGATCTCCTGTTTCCTGAACGAGGCGAGCGACAGCCTTGAAGGAATCGTTGATCTCTGGAACGAAAACGTCTGGCTCGCCGCTCGCGGCGGCGGAATCGGCAGCTACTGGGGCAACTTGCGCTCCATCGGCGAGCAGGTCGGCCAGAACGGACAGACGTCCGGAATCATCCCCTTTATTCGCGTCATGGACTCCCTGACCCTGGCGATCAGCCAGGGAAGCCTGCGCCGTGGCAGCGCTGCCGTCTATCTGCCCGTCAGCCATCCAGAGATCGAGGAGTTCATCGAGATCCGACGTCCCACCGGCGGCGACCCCCACCGCAAGGCACCCAATTTGCATCACGGTGTCGTGATTCCTGACGCCTTTATGCGGGCCGTCGAGGCGGACGAAGAATGGGAGCTGATCAGCCCGCGCGACCAGCGGTCACGCCGGGCCGTCTCTGCGCGGGCGCTCTGGATCCGGATCCTGACCGCGCGCGTGGAAACCGGTGAGCCGTACATGCTGTTCATCGATCACGTGAACCAGTCCGTCCCGGAACATCACAGGTTCCTGGGTCTCAATGTCCGCACCTCGAACCTTTGTTCGGAAATCACGCTGCCGACCGGTCCGGATCACCTCGATCGCGAACGAACCGCGACCTGCTGTCTCTCGTCCGTCAACCTCGAGCGCTACGACGAGTGGAAAGACGACACCCTCTTCATCGAGGATGTCATGCGGTTCCTCGACAACGTGCTTGAAGGGTTCATCCAGAACGCGCCCGATTCCATGGCCAACGCGCGGTATGCATCGGAGCGGGAACGCAGCGTGGGTCTCGGGGTCATGGGGTTCCACTCGTTCCTGCAGGCGCACGGACTGCCGCTCGAATCCGCTCCGGCCAAGGCCTGGAACCGAAAGATTTTCAAGGATCTTCGTGAGCGGGCGGATGCCGCATCGCGCGTCCTCGCCATGGAAAAGGGCCCCTGCCCCGACGCCAGAGACGCCGGCGCGATGGAACGTTTCTCGAACAAGCTCGCGATTGCTCCGACCGCGTCGATCTCGATCATCTGCGGCGGCACCTCGCCCGGGATCGAGCCCTTTGCGGCGAATGCCTTCCTTCACAAGACCCTTTCGGGCGCCTTTCCGGTCCGGAATGTCTACCTCCAGAAACTGCTGGAGAAGAAAGGTCGTGACACCGATGAGGTGTGGTCGTCGATCACGACCCGCCAAGGTTCCGTCCAGCATCTGGATTTCCTTGACGACGACGAAAAGGCCGTGTTCCGCACCGCCTTCGAGATCGACCAGCGCTGGGTGGTGGAACTGGCCGCGGACCGGGCGCCGTACATCTGTCAGTCCCAGTCGCTGAACCTGTTTCTGCCCGCCAACGTCCACAAGCGGGACTTGCATCACCTGCACTTCCAGGCATGGAAACGCGGCGTGAAGAGCCTCTACTACCTCCGGTCCATGTCGCTCCAGCGCTCCGACCGGGACGCCATCGTCGAGGCACCGGCAGCGCCGGAAGAACCGGTGGACTACGAGGAATGCCTAGCCTGCCAATAGGCCTTGAGCCGCCCGGCCTGCACGCAAGCCCTCCATTCAGTGATCGTTGACTTGGGCCCCCGGGCGCTCGCCCGGCGGAACCGCCGTCGGGTCCCTTCGCCGCCGGCGCACCAGACCTATCGTCCGGATGACCCGACGGGCACGCATGGCCGCCGCAAGCGGTAGCGCCGCAGGCCCGCACCGCTTCGCGACAACTTCCTCGCCTACCGCCGCACCGGGCTCGTACCATGTCCGAACACCTTGAAGACATGCTGGCAGGTGGCCACCCGAACTCGCTGGGACGGACCGTGGAAGTCGTGGAGACCGTCTTGGCCGACACTGAACGCTTCGGCGAGCTCTTCGCCTGCTACGTGTCCAAGGATCCGGTGGTCCGGCTCCGCACCTCGAACGCGCTCAAACGCATCGAGGCCCAGCGTCGGGACCTCCTGGTCCCTTACATCGACCGGCTGATCGAGGAGGTCGGCAGCCTCGACCAGGCTTCCGCGCAGTGGACCCTCGCCCAGCTCTTCGGACGGCTGGCCGCCGACATGGACCAGGATCAGTGGGCGGGCGCCCTCCGGATCATGAAGCGAAACCTGTCGTCGCACGACGACTGGATCGTGCTCAATGCAACCATCGAGACCCTGTCAGACTGGGCGATGGCAGACCAAGGCCTGAGGCGATGGCTGAAACCGCACCTCGAGCGCCTGTCGGCTGACAGGCGGAAATCGGTCGCGTCGCGGGCGGCGAAGCAACGGCGCAAGCTCTACCCTTGATTCCGTCCCCTGCAGGTATGCCGGCGATCGCCTGCCCGGATTGACGGTACGCCCAGCCTGCATTACCCGGACCCGCGTCCCCGCCCTCCCCGGGACGGGCACGGCCGCCCCGTAGTGCTCGGAAGCACGGGACGCGACACCACGCGCCCGATGGTGCGAAGGCCGACCGGCAACACTCCGGAGAGGAGAGGAGAGGAGAGATGAAGCGGAACCGCTTCCGTGCCCTGAAACGTTTCGCCGACCGGCGCTCCGAAACCGATTCACCGGCGCTTGACAGCAGTGCCGTCAGGGCACTGGAGGACTTTGGTCGCGTCCGGCTGTCGAAACACTTCTTCATGCGCGATTTCCTGTACTCCGAGATCTCGGCGGTCCACGGGATCCCCAACGTCCCGAACGAACCCGACCTCGCGATCGAAGCGGGCAGAGGACTGTGCGAGCATCTTCTGGAGCCGCTGCGCGACATCTTCGGCCACGTCACCATTCGGTCGGCCCTTCGCAACGCCTCTGTCAACCGGTACGGCAACCGGCACCAGCTGAACTGCGCCCGCAACCCGAAGACCCACGCGAAGCACATCTGGGATCATCGCGACGCGGACGGTTGCTTCGGCGCCACGGCTTGCATCGTGATCCCCTGGTTCATCGACTCGGATCGGTACCGGGCGACAGGCGACTGGCGTCCCCTGGCATGGTTCATTCACGACCGGCTTCCGTATTCGGAGATGTGCTTCTTTCCGAAGAACGCGGCCTTCAACCTGGCGTGGCGGAGCCGGCATCCCCGGCGCGAAATCCGCAGCTACATCGCGCCCAAAGGCATCCTTACTCGTCCGGGATTTGCCAACCACGACGGCGATCACAGCGCCTGCTACCGCGAGTTCCCCGGCACCTGAAGCGCCGGCCCGTTCGGATCGAGGCCCCGCTCGGTCTTGCCGGGCTCCCCAAGCCACCAAGCCCCGTCCCCCTCCCTCGCTTGCCCGCGCGCCGCGTCGGCGGTCGGAGGTTGGCAGTCGGACATGTATTAGACTTGCCACAGGCAGCGTCCGGGTTACCAAGCCGCCCGAACAGCGTTTCCCCTGCGGCCATGCGGAAGGTGCTCGTGTCAACCATCACCGAAGCCGAAGTGCGCTCCGCCCTAGCCGGCGTCAAGGATCCAGCCCGCAATCAGGACGTCATCAGTCTCGGGATGGTGCAGGAAATCGCCATCCGGGACGGCAACGTCGCCTTCGCCCTAGAGGCCGATCCGGCCCGGGCCAAAGCCCTCGAGATCGTTCGCCGCGCCTGCGAACAGGCCGTGCTGTCGCTCCCCGGCGTCGCCTCGGTGAGCGCAGTGCTGACCGCCGAACGCCCGCCGCAGGCGCCAACGGGACCGGCGCCAAACGCCCGGGCGATCTCGCTCCCCGGCGTCCAGTCGATCATCGCCGTCGCCAGCGGCAAGGGTGGCGTCGGCAAGTCGACGGTCACGTCCAACCTCGCCCTGGCCCTGAGCCGACAGGGCCTTCGCGTGGGCATCCTGGACGCGGACATCTACGGCCCCTCGCAGCCGCGCCTCATGGGGATCGCCGGCCGGCCGCAATCCATCGACGGGAAACGCATCCGACCGATGGCCGGCTACGGAATCAAGGTCATGTCCATCGGGTTCATGGTGGACGAGGAGCGCCCGATGATCTGGCGCGGGCCCATGGTCCAGGGGGCACTGGAGCAGCTGCTCCGCGACGTGGAATGGGGTGAACTGGATGTGCTGTTGGTCGACATGCCGCCTGGCACCGGGGACGTGCAGCTCACCATGTCGCAGCGCGTGCCGCTCCGTGGCGCGGTGATCGTGTCCACGCCTCAGGACATCGCGCTCATCGATGCGCGCAAGGGACTGAACATGTTTCGTCGCGTCGACGTGCCGGTTCTCGGTTTCATCGAGAACATGAGCTGGTTTGCCTGCCCGAAATGCGGCGAACGCACCGAGATCTTCGCCCACGGCGGCGCCGAGCAGGCTGCGGCAGCCATGCAGGTCCCGTTCCTGGGCGGCATCCCGCTGCACCTCTCCATCCGGGAAACGTCCGACCAGGGCCTGCCGGTGGTGGCCACGTTGCCCGAGAGTGCCGAGGCGCAGGCGTTCGTTGCCGTGGCCGCACGGCTCGCCGCGGAGTTGCAGCGAACCGAGACCGCGCCCAAGCCGGAGATCAGCTTCGAGTGAAGGCGGCGGCTACGCGTCCGGCAGCTCGCGTCCAAGGAGCGCGTGCAGTTCGCGCCATTCCCGAATACCGAGCCCGCTCGCCTCTCGGTCCACCGGTTCGCCCGCCAGCCACGCCCTGACCACCGTCAGCATGGGCCTGGACAGCTCGGCAGCTCCCAGGCGATAGTCCTCGAACGCTTCCGCCACCACCGGCACCCAGCGCCGCACGATCCCCAGCATGGCCTCTGCATAGACCCGGATCTCGGTCTGGGCATGGGGGTCCGCCCGCAGCTGAAGGAAATGCAGCAGGTTGTGAAGATTCACCTTCCAGTACCACTGCGTGTACGTGGACAGGGGCAAATTGATCCGGGCGAGCTCGCGGGCGAGCCCCGGCCGGTCGGGGTCGGCGGGAGAGCCGTCCGGCTGCTCGTTGAGGAGCCATTCGTAGCGGCTGTACGCCTGCCGTGCATCCTGCTCCAGTAAACGCCGGATCTCGTCGGCGTCGGCCGGCAAAACGCTCTCCTCGCGCCCCTGCGCGTTGGATTTCGACTGCACCGCCAGGTCCTCGGGCGCCGGCAGGTAGAACTCGCGGTCAAGGACCGAATAGCGGGCCGAGTACTCGTTCACCGACGCCGTGCGGTGCCGGATCCACTGCCGGGCCACGAAGATGGGCAGCTTCACGTGGAACTTGATGGAGCACATCTCGAACGGCGTGGTGTGCCGGTGGCGCATCAGGTAGCGAATCAGGCCGCGGTCCTCGCGGACCCGACGGGTGCGCGCGCCATAGGAAACCCGGGCCGCCTGCACGACCGCCGCATCATCCCCCATGTAGTCGACCACCCGGATGAACCCGTGGTCCAGCACGGGATACTCCCGCCCCAGGATGGCCTCGAGGTTCGGGACGACAGGCCGGCCCGTGGTTGCATCGTCCCCGGTGGTCGAAGCAGTCACGGACCCGGTTTCACTGGCCGAGCTGGAAGACGTGTCGGCGCAGGAAGTAGCGGATCGCCGCCGGCTTGGCAGGCAGGATGGCGGGGTAGTACGCCGGGTGGGCGTGAAACGAGAAGGACCCCGCCGCGCGCGCGGTGTAGTGCAAGTGCCATCGGTTGCCGTCGACCACCGCGGTGCGCCACGCCGCGAGTGTCGTGTTGCCGAGCATGGTCTCGAACTGCTCGTGGACGTAGATCTGCTGCTTCTCGACGAACGCCTTCAGGCGAGCAGGCTGCTCGAGCGGATAGCAGTGGGCGGGCAGGCCGAGGATCAACAGCGCGTGGTCAAGGCTGACCGCCCGGATCAGCCCGCCGCCGTCGTATCCGTTCTCGTCCGTCTCGATATCAACCACGTGATATCCAACGGCGGCCACGAGGGCGGCCTCGAGATTGCCGGCCGTGGGGACCAGCGCATCGCCGGCAAACGCTTCCGGCAGGATGGCATGAAGAAGGGGGTCACCATTAGATGACAAGGGAGGTACTCCAATAGGATCGCGGCGGCGCGGTCGGCATTCATCCGGAACCAACGGCCCGGACCCGGTTGCCGGCTCAAGGTAACCAACTGCGGCGACGCGCGCACCCTGATCGGGGCCGCCGGCCTGGGGTTCGAAGGCAAGACACTGGTCCACCCGACGACACTGGCAGGAGCGAACGAGGTCTCCGGTCCGACTGCGGCAGAGGACGTGCATGCGGAACGGGTGATCGACGCCCATCGCGCGGCCGAGGCCATTGGGAAGGGCGTGGTCCAGCTCGACGGCAAGCTGGTCGAGAAGCTGCCCGTCGAGAACGTGGGGCGGATCGCGGCCAGGGCAGCGACCATCCTGGAACTGGAGGGAGCCTCGGGCTAAATCGGGCCTGCGTTCTTCGGCCGGCCTCTGGTATCGTGCCCGCCGTTCCTTTCCGGCACTGCCCCGGATCCCCACGGAGTTCCGCATGCCGGACCCCAACGGACGGCCGCTGTCGCCCCACCTCTCGGTCTACCGACCGGAGATCACGTCGGTCCTGTCGATTCTGCACCGGCTCTCCGGGCTGCTGCTGGGATTCGGGATGGTGGCGCTTGCGGCATTCCTGGTGGCCGCCGCGGCCGGGCCGAAAGCGTTTGCCATCGCCACGTCGGCAGCCGACAGCCTCATCGGATGCGCGTTTTTCGTCGCGGTGTCGATCGCGTTCTTCTACCACCTCGCAAACGGTGTTCGGCACCTCTTCTGGGACGCGGGCCTCGGATTTGAACTGGTCAACGTCCGCAGATCCGGCTGGTTCGTGATCGCCCTCACAGCCGTCCTGACGGTGCTGTTCTGGCTGGGAGTGGGCGCAGCGTGAACCTTCTCACACCCCTCGCGCGGGCACGGGGCCACGGATCCGCGCACGAAGGCGCGCATCACTGGTGGATGCAGCGCGTGACGGCGGCGGCACTGGTGCTGCTTGGTGCTTGGTTCGCGTGGTCGATGCCGTGCCTCGTGGGCGCGGATCACGGCGAGTTCGTCGCCTGGATGGCCCGGCCGGTCAATTCCCTGCTGCTCGTCCTGCTGGTGATCGCCGGCTTCTACCACGGTTGGCTCGGCGTCAGGGTGGTCGTCGAGGACTACGTTCACGCCCCCGCGGCCCGGATGGCAACGCTGGCCGTTTGCGCCGGGATCGCCTGGCTGGCGGCTGCCGCTGCCGTGCTGGCGGTTCTGCGGACCGGGATGGGAGGGGCGTGATGGCGACGAGCTACGACATCGTCGATCATGCCTACGATGTCGTGGTGGTCGGCGCCGGCGGAGCGGGGCTGCGCGCCACGCTCGGGCTTGCCGAGCGGGGATTTCGCACGGCCTGCCTGACCAAGGTGTTCCCGACGCGAAGCCACACCGTGGCGGCGCAGGGCGGGATCAGCGCCGCGCTCGGGAACATGGGCGCGGACGACTGGCGTTGGCACATGTACGACACCGTCAAGGGGTCGGATTGGCTGGGCGATCAGGACGCCATCGCGTACATGTGCCGGGAAGCCACGGACGCCGTCATCGAACTCGAGCACTACGGCGTCCCCTTCTCCCGGATTCCGGACGGACGGATCTACCAGCGTGCCTTCGGCGGCATGACGACCGAATTCGGCGAAGGACCGGCAGCGCAGCGCACGTGCGCGGCAGCCGACCGGACCGGCCACGCGATCCTGCACACGCTGTACCAGCAGTCCCTTCGCAACGCCGCCGAGTTCTTCATCGAATTCTTCGTGCTGGATCTCCTGATGGACGCGGACGGCTCCTGCCAGGGCGTCCTGGCCTGGAAGCTGGACGACGGCACCCTGCACCGGTTTCGGGCCCACACCGTGATCCTCGCCACCGGCGGCTACGGGCGCGTCTACTTCTCCTGCACGTCCGCCCATATCTGTACCGGCGACGGTAATGCCATGGTCCTGCGGGCAGGGCTGCCGCTCCAGGACATGGAGTTCGTGCAGTTTCACCCGACCGGCATTTACGGCGCCGGCTGCCTCATCAGCGAAGGTGTGCGCGGCGAGGGCGGTTATCTCACCAATTCCGAAGGCGAGCGCTTCATGGAGCGTTACGCGCCCAGCGCGAAGGATCTCGCGTCACGCGACGTGGTGAGCCGGTCGATCACGCTCGAGCTCCGGGCCGGCCGTGGCATCGGGGAGTTGGGAGATCACGTACACCTGCACCTCGAGCATCTCGACGCCGACGTCATCGCCGAACGGCTTCCGGGGATTGCGGAATTGGCCCGCATCTTCGGTGGCGTCGACGTCACGCGCGAACCGATTCCGGTGTTGCCGACGTGCCACTACAACATGGGCGGCATCCCGGTGCTGCATACCGGCGAGGCGGTGACCGGATCGGCAGGCAGCCCGGATGCAGCCGTCCCCGGACTGATGAGCGCAGGCGAGGCGGCGTGCGTCTCGGTCCACGGCGCCAACCGGCTGGGATCGAACTCGCTGCTGGACCTCGTGATCTTCGGCCGCGCCTGCGCGAACCGGATTGTCGACACGCAGCGGCCCCAGGCTCCCCGCCACGCGCCCCTGAAGGACGCGGAAGACGCCATTCTCGACCGCTTCGACGGTTTTCGGCACGCCGACGGGGACACGCCGACGGCCGAGCTTCGGCTGCAGATGCAGCGCGTGATGCAGGACCACTGCGCCGTCTTCCGAACCGGCGACAGCCTTACCGAGGGAGTCGACAAGATCGCCGAGGCCTGGCGACAGCTTGCCGACGTCCGGGTCAGCGACCGGTCGCTGATCTGGAACACCGATCTCGTGGAAACCCTCGAGCTCGAAAACCTCCTCCAGCAGGCGGCCGTTACCATTGGCTCGGCCCTGCACCGGACAGAGAGCCGGGGCGCGCATGCCCGCGAGGACCACCCGGACCGCGACGACGAGAACTGGTTGACCCACACGCTGGCATGGTTCCGTGACGGCCGCGCCGAGTGCGCCGCACGCCCGGTGCATCTCGAGACGGATTCGCCGGACGTTGACACCATTCCGCCCAAGCCGCGCGTCTATTAGTGAGGAAGATGCAACGATGGTGGCGTTCAGACTTCCAAGAGGCTCCGAAGTAAGGAAGGGCCGCCGGGTTCCGGCGCCCGACGGCGCCAGCCGCGTGCGCGAGTTCCGGGTCTACCGCTATTCGCCGGATGAAGACGAGTCGCCCCGGCTCGATACATTCGAGGTCGATCTGGACAAGAGCGGACCCATGGTCCTCGACGCCCTGATCGAGATCAAGAATTCCGCCGATTCCACGCTGGCCTTTCGCCGGTCCTGTCGCGAGGGAGTTTGCGGTTCCTGCGCCATGAACATCGACGGGACCAATACGCTGGCCTGCACCAAGGCCATCGACGACGTCCGGGGCCCGGTGAAGGTCTATCCCCTGCCGCACATGCCGGTGATCAAGGATCTCGTTCCCGACCTCACCGATGCGTACGCCCAGTACGCGCTGGTCGAGCCCTGGCTGAAGACAGAATCGCCGCCGCCGGCGCGCGAACGTCTGCAGTCCGAGGAAGACCGCCGCAGGCTCGACGGTTTGTACGAGTGCATCCTGTGTTTCTGTTGCAGCACCAGTTGCCCGAGCTACTGGTGGAACGGGGACCGATATCTCGGTCCGGCAACCCTCCTGCAGGCGGCGCGCTGGCTGGAGGACAGCCGTGACGAGGCGGCGGGCGAGCGGCTCGACGCCCTGGAAGACCCGTTCCGGCTGTACCGCTGCCACACGATCATGAACTGCACGAAGACCTGCCCGAAGGGCCTCAATCCGGCCCGCGCGATCAGCGACATCAAGCGCCGTATCCAGCAACGGCGCTGAACGCGCCGGTGCTCCTACTCCATTTGGCGGCCGTGGCAGGCGGGATCGGCCTGCTGGTCGTGGGCGGCGAATTTCTGGTTCGCGCGTCCGTCGCCACTGCCACTCGCCTGCAGGTCGCGCCGTTCGTGATCGGCGCGAGCGTCGTCGCTTTTGGCACCTCGTTCCCGGAACTGGTCGTGGCGGTGCGGGCGTCGCTCGGCGACCATGCCGGGTTCATCCTTGGAAACGTCGCCGGCTCCAACATCGCCAACGTGCTGCTGGCGGTGGGGGTCGCTGCCGCCTGCCGGCCGCTCGTCGGCACGCCCGGCCTGCGGCTGGATGCCGTCATCATGCTGATGGCCACCCTGGTCTTTGCCGGATTTACGCTCTGGGTCGACGTGCTGCCCCGGCTGGGCGGACTGGCGCTCGTCGTGGCGCTGGCGGTGTCGACCACGTACTCCATCCGGCGCGCTGGTGCCGACATGACCCAGGCGGCGGGCGCGGCGGTCACGCGGTCGCTCGGCGTCAGCGCCGTTGTGATCGTGGTGAGTCTCGCCATGGTGGCGGGAGGCGCGGAGGCGCTGGTGGTCGGTGCGAGTGGCCTGGCCCGCGCGTTCGGCGTGCCGGAAACGGTCATCGGCCTGTCGATCGTGGCCATCGGGACGTCGCTGCCCGAGGTTACGGTAACCGCCCTTGCAGCCCTCCGCCGACAGGGCGGCCTCGCCCTGGGCGGCATCCTCGGCAGCAACATGTTCAATCTACTGGGCGTCACCGGCGGCGCCGCCCTCGCCCACCCGCTGTCCATGCGGGGCCTGCTCACGCCGCTGGATCTCGCGGTCCTGATCGTGACGGCGCTGTTCCTGACCGGTTTCCTGACGCTTCGCCGCTCCCTGGGCCGCAGCGTCGGTGTGGGCCTGGTGCTGGTACAGCTGCTGTATCTCGGAGCGTTGTACGTCGGCGCCAACTGATACAATCGAACGCCGTGCTGCGTAACGGGCGTGCCGCATGGGGAGTGCGAGATGGATCGAGGAAAACTGGCCGTTCTGGTCGTATTGGTAGTCGGGATCGTCATCGGACTTGCGGTGCGCCCAGCCTTGTTCGGCGATTCGGAGATGACCGCCGTCACGCCCACATCCACTTCGGATGCCCCGGAAGCCGCGCAGTCGGTTCGCTGGAAGATGGCGAGTGCGTATGCCGGAACGACGCCGATCATCGGCCCGGAGATGAAGGAGATGCTGGAGCGCATCCGGACGTCGTCGGACGGAAGCCTCGACATCCGCTTCTTCGAACCCGGCGCCCTGGTGCCGCCGCTCGAGATCTTCGATGCCGTTGCATCGGGCGGGGTGGATGCGGGCTGGGCGACTCCCGGCTTCTGGGCCGGCAAGGTGCCGGCGCTCCAACTGTTCGCGTCGATTCCCTTCGGCCCGGCGGCACCTGAGTACATGGCCTGGATGTACGTCGGCGGCGGCCAGGAGCTGCTCGACGAGCTGTACCTGAAGCACAACATCAAGAGCACGCTCTGCATGATCCTGCCGCCGGAAGCCTCCGGCTGGTTTCGGCAGGAGATTCGCACGCTCGATGACCTTCGCGGCCTGAAGATGCGGTTCTTCGCGCTGGGCGCGAGGGTGATGGAGAAACTGGACGTTTCGACCCAGCTGCTCGCCGGCGGGGACATTTATCCGGCGCTCGAGCTCGGGACCATCGATGCGACCGAGTTCTCCAGCCCGGCGATCGACCGCAACTTCGGCTTCGAGCAGATCGCGAAGTTCTACTACTTCCCGGGCTGGCATCAGCAGTCGACGTGGGCCGACGTGATCTACAACCTGGACGGCTGGAACGAGCTCTCGCTCGGCCAGCAGACGTTGCTGACGATGGCGTGCGGCGACCTGGTGCAGCGAGGACTCGCCCAGGGCGAGGCGCTCCAGGTGCCGGCGCTCGAGTACTTCGAGGGTCAGGGCGTGCAGCTCAAGCGCTGGAACGACGAGTTCCTGAACGCCTACAAGACGGCGTGGGAGCAGGTTGCCATCGAGGAATCCGAGAAGGATGCCGATTTCGCCCGGGCGCTCGCCTCGTTGAACGAATTCCGTGAACGCTTCGCGATCTGGCGCGACCTGGGGTACCTCGACTGATGTCGGAGACCCTCGACCATCACATCGGCGGCCGCCGCGTTCCGGGTGAATCGGAGCGCGTCGGCCAGGTCTTCAATCCATCGACCGGCGAAGTCGCCCGGCATGTCCGTCTCGGCGGAGCCGCCGAGGTCGACGCAGCCGTACAGGCGGCCCAGGAGGCGCTTCCCGCCTGGCAGGCGATGCCGCCCGCGGCGCGGGCGCGGATCATGTTCCGCTACCGCGCGCTGCTTGAAGAGCACGCCGGCGAAATTGCGGAACTGATCTCGCGGGAACACGGCAAGACGCTGGAAGATGCGCGCGGATCCCTGATCCGCGGGTGGGAAGTCGTGGAATTCGCATGCGGCATTCCGCACCTCCTGAAGGGCGAGCACAGCCGCGACGTGGGCGCCGGCATCGATACCTGGTCCCTGATGCAGCCCCTCGGGGTGTGCGCCGGCATCACCCCGTTCAATTTCCCGGCGATGATCCCGCTCTGGATGTTCCCGCTGGCGGTCACCTGCGGCAACACGTTCGTGCTCAAGCCGTCGGAGCGCGATCCGTCCTGCCCGTTGCGCCTCGTCGAGCTGTTCGAGGAAGCTGGCGGGCCGCCGGGGGTCGTCAACGTCGTGAACGGCGACAAGGAAGCCGTGCAGGCGATCCTCGCGCACCCCGACATCGAGGCCGTCAGCTTCGTGGGCTCGACGCCGGTCGCGCAGGCCGTCTACGCGGGAGCGGCCGAACACGGCAAGCGCGTACAGGCCCTGGGCGGGGCGAAGAACCATTTGGT
Organism: Rhodospirillales bacterium; assembly: GCA_028824295.1. Classification (NCBI taxonomy): domain Bacteria; kingdom Pseudomonadati; phylum Pseudomonadota; class Alphaproteobacteria; order Rhodospirillales; species Rhodospirillales bacterium. The sequence goes on from JAPPED010000007.1 coordinate 44,428, forward strand.
GGTGATGCCCGACGCCGACCTCGACAAGGCGGCCGATGCGCTCCTGGGTGCGGCATACGGCTCGGCCGGCGAGCGGTGCATGGCGGTCTCGGTGGCGGTGCCGGTGGGGGACGTGGCGGACCCGCTGCGCGATCGGCTGGCCGATCGGGTACGCACCCTGAAGATCGGACCGTACAACGACCCCGCGGCCGAAATGGGTCCGATCGTGACGCGCGACTCGCTGCAGCGGATCGAGAGCCTCGTGGCCAAGGGGGTCGAGGAAGGGGCCGAACTGGTCGTCGACGGGCGCGGCCTGAAGCTCCAGGGATACGAGGACGGCTTCTACATGGGGGGCTGTCTTTTCGACCGGGTCACGCCGGACATGTCGATCTACCGGGAAGAGATCTTCGGCCCGGTGTTGTCGACGGTCCGGGCGGAGTCGTACGCGGACGCGCTGCAGCTGGTGCGCGACAATCCGTACGGAAACGGAGTCTCGGTGTTCACCAGGGATGGGGCCGCAGCCAGGGACTTCGCCGAGCGCAGCAACATCGGCATGGTTGGAATCAATATTCCGATCCCGGTGCCGGTGGCCTACCACACGTTTGGTGGCTGGAAGAACTCGTTCTTCGGCGCCTCCAACACGCACGGAATGGAAGGCATCCGGTTCTACACCCGCATCAAGACCGTGACGGCGCGCTGGCCGACCAGCGGTGAAAGCCGCCCCGAGTTCGTGATCCCCACGCATCGCTGATCGCGCGGGGCGGCGGCTCTCGCCCGCCGCATCGCGGCGTCTCCGACCTCGAGACGGTATCTCGGCCGGCGCGAACCCGCCGGGCCGCCCAGCATGCCGATCATTGACGCCGCTCCGGCCGTTTCAGAACACCGCAGGAGATCGCGCTGGGGGCCTGCCGGAAGGTCCGGCCACGCCGCGCGCCACCCCCGGCCGCACTCGGGCGGGTGACGGCAGCGGGATTGACGGTACGGGAGCAGACCTTGCAACATGGCCGCTCCGGTACCCAACCAGCGGCATGGAACCATGATCAGGCAACTTCACCACAACGCGTACCGCTGTCGCGATTCGGAGGAAACCCGGGCCTTCTACGAGGACTTCCTGGGCCTCCCACTGGCGGAAGCGATGGCCATCGGGACCACCAAGACTGGCCGGCAGGCCCAGGTGCTGCACACCTTCTATCGGCTGGACGACGGCTCATTCCTGGCATTCTTCGAGGCGCCGGACGAACCGTTCGAGTTCAAGAAGCAGCGCGACTTCGACCTCCACATCGCGCTGGAGGTCTCACCCGATGATCTGCACATGATGCTCGCCAAGGGCCGGCAAGCCGGGATCGAGACCCGCGGGCCGTCGGATCACGGCGTCGTCGAGTCGATCTACTTTCGTGACCCGAACGGCTACGTCATCGAACTCTGCGCAAAGCGTACGGGACACGATGACATGCTGGATCCGGACCGAAACGGCGCGCGTGACAAGCTGGACGCCTGGCAGCACGCGAAGGCGTCCCGGCCGGCCTAGACCGCGGCTCAGGGCTTCCGACGATCACCCGACGGATCGCGGGGACCGGCCGCACGGCCGCCATCAGGGGAGGCCCTCGTACGATCGGCAGCCGACACGCTGCCGGACGGCGCTTCGGTTCAGAAGGTCCCGCCGCGCGCGGCGCGCCCGCCATCGACCGTAACGATGATGCCGCTCAGGTAGCTCGCGCGTTCGGAGGCGAGGAACACCACCACGTTTGCGACTTCCGCGACCGACGCCGCCCGTCCTAGCGGCAAGTTCGAGAGGAACTCCCGCCATCGTTCACGGTCGCCGAGCTCGGTCTCCGCCTTGCCGGCAAGCAGAGCGCGAATGCGGTCAGTCTCGACCGCACCCGGGTTGACACCGACGATGCGGACGCCCTGATCGATGCTGGTGCTGCCGATGCCTCTGGTGAACGCCATCAGCGAGGCGTTGCCGGCAGTCCCGGCGATGTACGCCGCGTCGTAGCTCTCCCCGGCCATGCCGATCACGTTGACGATCGTGCCGCCTCCGCGCTCGCGCATGCGCCGGAAGTACTGCCGGGTGATGTTGATGTAGCCGAACACCTTCAGGTCCCACGCCTCGCGCCAGCGCGGCTCGTCGACCTGGTCGACCGTGCCGCCGGGAATGGCGCCCGCGTTGTTGACCAGGATGTCGACATCGCCGCAGCGCTCCACGAGCTCTTCGGCCGACCCGCTGACGGCGAGGTCGATGGGGTGCACCTGCACGTCCACCTGATGGGCAGAGCGGATCGCCTCCCGCCGCGTCTCAAGCAGGTCTTCACCGCGCGCCGCCAGGTGCAGGCTGGCGCCCTCAGCGGCAAACAGTTCGGCACAGCCGAGCCCGATACCCTTCGACGCCCCGGTCACCAGTACCGACTTGCCCTGCAGTCCTAATTCCATGGAACGTCTCCCGGATTGGCGAAGCCCCTACGTATAGGGAACATGTTCATTCGGCGATAGGCCGGCGCGCCCGGCCGCGGCGGATTGCGGGCCGCGTGACCAGGGTTCGGGCCTCCTGCCGGCGTGCTTCCGCGTCCTCGCCGAAGGCGGTCGGTCTCCGGGCGGCTTTCGATCAGTTCCGTCGGCGAGCCGGAGCGCGGCCCGCAAAGCGGCAGCCGGTCAGCTCTGACGCATCCGCTGGACGCGTCGCAGCGTCCGCGACGGGGATTCCGAGAAGCGTCTCGCGTATTCCTTGCTGAAGCGCCCCAGATGCTCGAAGCCGCAGTCCAGCGCGATATCCGTCACGGATTCACCCGGGGCGGCGGCCAGCAGCCGCGCCCGCGCATCATCCAACCGCACCGCACGCAGAAAGGCCATCGGCGAGGTGCCACGGTTCCGGAACGCGCGGAAGAGGGAACGCCCGCTGATGCCGGAGTACCGGACCAAGTCGTCGATCGACAGCGGCTCCGCGGCGTGTGCCCGGATGTACTCCTCCACCTCCCGTATCTGGCGCGGCGCGACATCCGGCGGCTGTGCCTCGAACTGCGGCGAGTAGTTGTGCGGCTGGCCGACCAGCAGGGCGGTCATCAACGTGTCTTCCACGTTGGTCACCAGGACCGGGTGGTCGCCGATGGAGTTGCCGGCCTCGAGGTCTTCCATCAGAAAACGCAGCAGCCCGCGATAACGGTCTCCGAACTGCGGGCGAAACCGCGGGTCGAACGTCAGCGGCGCGGTAATCGGTTCGCCGGTCAGCACGTGCAGGTGGCGTTCCAGGGCCCGGCGACGGATCTTCACGATCAGCCCGCAGGAACTGGGCCCGTAGTGGATCGACAGCGGCCGCGTGGGCGACGTGACCATGCCCTGACGCGGAGTCACGACACACAGTTCATTGCCGTTGATGTACCGGATGGTGCCGGAAGCCGCGATCTGGACGAGATAGAAGATCTCGGTTTCGCCGAGGTCGTACCCGATCTGGGCGTCAAAGGACAACGCCCCGACCGAAATGCGGGCCAGTGAAGCCTCGCAAAGCCGGAAGCGGAGACTGGCCGCCCGATCCGGAAAGCGGATCTGGTGCCCGCAATAGGTACTGGAAATGAACGACGCCGCTTCGTCGGCGCGAGAAGTCGCTGCGATCTGGTAGCGCGAAAGCGGTCGAACCGGGAGAGCTGTCGTCGTCGGTCCCATGGCAGTTTCCCCGTTCAGCATATGAAGCGCGCGGCAGGCCGACAAGCAGCACCGGGGATTCGAGCCCGGGTCCCCCGATTGGCGGAATTCGGATATCGATGGCGCAAACCGGATTGCGACCGGTTTCGGCGTTGGCTTGGGTTGAAGGTGGGCATGTCACGCGTACTGGTGCGCAACGCGCGTTGCCAGGCGCGCCAAATGAACCCAGAGGAGGAGATTTGCCGATGGTTGCCTTGACCATCAACGGATACAGCTACCTCGTGGACGCCCCGCCGGATACACCGCTCCTGTGGATCATTCGGGAGGAATTGCGCCTCTCCGGAACGAAATACGGGTGCGGCATTGGCCTGTGCGGCTCCTGCACTGTTCACGTCAATGGCGAAGCAGTGCGATCGTGCATGGTTCAGGCTGGTGATGTCGAGGGGACATCGATCACCACCATCGAGGGCCTGCATTACGCCGACAACCATCCGGTGCAGCAGGCATGGATCGAAATGCAGGTGCCACAGTGCGGTTACTGCCAGTCCGGGCAGATCATGCAGGCGGCTGCGTTGATTTCGGCCAACCCTTCGCCCAGCCGCGACGAAATCGTCGAGGCCATGGACGGGAACCTGTGCCGGTGCGCAACCTATTCAAGCATCGTCGGCGCGGTCGCACGCGCTGCCGAGATCGCCGGAAGCGAGGCCTGACATGAGTACCACAGACACCCAACTGTCACGGCGGGACTTCATGGTCCGGTCGATGGCAACCGGATCGGGGCTGGCGCTCGGTATCGGCTTCACGCACAGCGTGATCCCGGGTGCCCACGCCGCCACCGAAGCGGCGGAGGCATTCACGCCCTCCATCTGGTTCACGATGATGCCGAACGGCCACACCAGCATTCACGTCGTGAAATCCGAGATGGGTCAGCACATCGGCACTGCACTTGCGCAGATCGTCGCGGACGAACTCGAGGTGAACTGGCAGGACGTCACGATCAACTACCCGGAAGGGAGTGCCGAGAACTTCGCGGTGTACGGCCTCGCCTACACCGTGAACAGCGGCAGCGTCACCACCGAGTTCGACCGCCTGTCGCGCTCCGGTGCCGCGGGTCGCATCGCACTCGTCGAAGCGGGGACAGCGCTCCTCGGGACGAACGTCGAGGATGCGGTCGCCGCCAACAGCCGCGTCACAGACAGTGTCTCCGGACGGTCGCTCTCGTACAGCGAGATCCTTACGCAAACGACCATCGAACGGCGTTTTTCGTACCCGGACGACTTCCGCGGCATCCCGCTCAAGAATCGGGCGGACTACAAGATCATCGGGCAGTCCAAGCCCGCGCACGACATTCCCTCAAAGACCAATGGCAGTGCGCGCTACGGGATTGACGTGCACATCCCGAACATGGCGTACGGCGCCCTGGTGCTGCCGCGTGCGCGGTACGGCGCGAAGGCGCTGTCCGTCGACGACAGCCAGGCGCAGTCCATTCCCGGCTACATCCAGGCGGTCACCGTGGACGACAGCTTTGGCAAGTGCACCGGCTGGGTGGTCGCCATTGCGGAGACGTTCCCGGCCGCGATGAGTGCCGCCCAGGCGCTTGAGGTCGAATGGGATCCGGGACCCCACGGCGATGTCTCGCTGGAGGGGCTGCTCGAAGAATACCGGGCGCTCCAGGCGGATCCCGAAGTCGGCGCCCCCTGGGTGGACCAGGGAGACGTGGACGGGAGTCTGGCCAACGCCGACGAGCTGGTCGAGTCCGAGTACACCACCGACATGGTGGTCCACGCGACCATGGAGCCCCTCAACGCCACGGTGCATCAGGTCGGGGACACCTGGCACGTGCACACCGGCACGCAGAGCACGTCATTCGCCCGGATGACCCTTACCGCCTACCTTGCGCACTTCCTCGGCAAGCCGGCGGAGGAGATCAAGGTAATCGTGCATCAGCGCGTGCTGGGCGGCGGCTTCGGCGGGAAACAGGACTACGACGAGATTCTCGCTGCAGCCTACTGCTCCCACCAGGTCGCACGGCCGGTCAAGCTGATCCAAACCCGCGAGACGACCTTCGCGACCAGCTTCCCGCGGACGCCGACGCTGCACAAGCTGCGCGGCTCCATCCAGGGCGGCGCCTTCACCGCCATGCAGCACGACATTGTGTGCGGCTACATGGGTCCACGGTTCTCCGTCGGCAAGGCGTACGGGAGCGACTGGCTCCAGCTGGATGCGGACGACGGCTCGGGCCGAGACATCGACCAATGGTCGATCGGCGGCAGCGACCACTGGTACACGCTGGACAACCATCGCGTGCGCGCGATCAATCACGACCAGACCACCTGGGCCGTTCAGGCGTCGGCTCTCCGGACCGTCTCCAATTCGTACAACTACTTCGTTGTTGAATCCTTCCTCGACGAAGTGGCCCACCGACTTGGCAAGGACCCACTGGAGCTCCGGCTCTCGATGCTGACCGGCGAAGGCACCAGCCGTGGAATCCCGAACGCCGGCTACGAACCCGGCACCGGTTCCGACTACTACATGGACCGCCTCTGGATTTCGCTGCCGTGGCCAAGCGAGGACAGCTGGATCCCCTACGAGTCGGCAACGGTCGGCGGCGCCAAGCGGCTGGCCAACGTCCTCCGGGTCGCCGCCGGCAAGGCGGGATACGGAAAGCGCATGCCGAAGAACCACGGCATGGGCATCGCGGTATCGGCGGCAGAGGAACGGCAGAGCCCGACCTGGGTGGCCGGGGTCGCCGAGGTCGCGGTCGACCTCGAGAGTGGCGAAATTGACTTGCAGAAACTGACGATTGCCATGGACATGGGAATCGCCATCAACCCCGTCAACGCCGTGGCCCAGATCAAGGGTGCGGCACTGTGGGGAGCAAGTCAGGTGCTGAGCGAGCGACTCACTGTCAAGGATGGCGCGTTCGAGCAGCACAACTTCGACACCTACCTGCCGATCCGCTTGAGCCAAGTTCCCGAAATCGACGTTGAGATCGTCGAATCCGGGAACCACCCGAGCGGCGTGGGCGAACCCTCGTCGACCGTCGTTGCGCCGGCAGTGGCCAACGCGGTGTTCAACGCCGTGGGAGTGCGCATGCGGCACATGCCGATCACGGCAGACGCGGTGAAGGCTGCCCTCAAGGCGACCTGATCCCGTGACTTGGGGCTGGAGCTACGCGACATTTGTCGCGTAGCTCCAGTACTGCATGATCGCAGCGAACGTCCTTCCCGGTGCAGCACCCGATGTCGAACGCCCTCCACATGATGTCCGCGCGGGAACTCGCCCGCGGTTTCGGTACGGGCCAGTTCTCTCCGGTTGAGGTAACGCAGGCCGTTCTCGATCGGATCGGGGCTCTCGACAAGACCTACAACGCGTTCTGCGTAATCGACGGGGAAAGCGCCCTGGAAACCGCCCGGCAATCCGAACGGCGATGGCATGAGGAATCGCCGCTCAGCCCGATCGATGGCGTCCCGACCACGGTCAAGGACCTCATTCTCGTCAAGGGATGGCCGACCCGCCGCGGCTCGCGGACCATCGACGCGGACCAAGCCTGGGATGTCGACGGGCCTCCCGTTGCCCGCCTCCGCGAAGCCGGGGCCGTGCTCATCGGCAAGACCACGACGCCCGAGTTCGGCTGGAAGGGCGTAACCGACAGCCCCCTCACGGGAACCACCGTCAACCCCTGGGACACCGCCCGTACCCCGGGCGGCTCCAGCGGCGGGGCTGCCGCGGCCGCGGCTCTGGGCATGGGCACACTGCACCTCGCGACCGACGGCGGCGGCTCCATCCGCATGCCTGCCGGGTTCTGCGGCCTGTTCGGCCACAAACCCACGTTCGGTGCCGTACCCGTCCATCCGCATTCGCCTGCGGGGACGCTGTGGCATCAGGGCCCGATCGCGCGCACGGTGGACGATGCGTGCCTGATGCTGGACATCATCTCGCAGCCAGACGCCCGCGACTGGCAGGCGGTTCCGCTCGCTCGTCCCGTGGCCCCGAACGCTGCCGACGATTCCAGCGTGGAGGGTCTTCGGATCGCCTACAGCCGTTCCCTCGGCTATGCCAGCGTCGATCCGCAGGTCACCGCCCAGGTGGACGCGGCGGTGCACTGGTTTGCCGACCGAGGCGCAATCGTCGTCGAGGAGGACCCGGGCTTCGATGACCCGATCGACGTGATGGTGACATTGTGGACGGTCGCCCTGGCCCTCGCGACGGACGGGTTGTCACCGGCGCAGCGCGAACTCGTCGATCCTCCGATCCTCGAGCTGGCGGAACGAGGCAAGTCCGTATCGGCAGTCGCTTATCGTCAGGCAGAACAGAGCCGCGACGCGCTCGGACGCCACATGCGTGCCTTCCATGAGCGCTACGACCTCCTGATGACGCCGCAGCTACCGCTGACAGCGTTCGAAGTGGGCCACGAAGTCCCCTTGGGCAGCGGGATGACTCGCTGGTGGGAGTGGTCGCCGTTCACGTACCCGTTCAACTTGACTCAGCAGCCGGCCGCGGCGCTCCCCTGCGGTTTCGCGTCAAATGGCATGCCGGCTGCCGTCCAGATCGTGGCACGGAAGTTCGACGACGAACGAATCCTCCGCACCTGTCGCGCCTACGAACGGGCCAACCCATTCGTCATGCCGACGCATGTCAACGCCCGTTCGCATGAGGCGGAACCAGGCGCCGCAGCTCTACACGTCTAGTCCGCAGCCGCCGGCGATTGGCCGCAGCTACCCCTCAGTGCCCGCACGTTTCCAACGCTGAAGCAAGTTGACGGCCGGGCGTGCCGTAGCGCGTGGTTCGCCCGGCGCCAGGCCGGGCAGCGGAGCACGCGTGAAGGCGGCCGACCGGTCGAGCGCCTAGGATCGGCCCGTCAGCAAGATCCCCAATCCGATTGCGACGAGGACGACCGCGACCCCGTAGAACACGCTGCTCGCCAAGATGGGGAGAACCTGATCGAACCAGACGGTCGGGTTCCCCGGATCGGGGTCCAACGTTCGATCCACAAACCCCTGCAGCCCCACCAGGCTGTTCGCATGCAGTTGCGACCATAGGCGGGCAATCGAGGGCCCAAGGCCCAGCAGGGCCGCGACGAAGGCCGCGCCTCCCAGGACCAGCGCGGTCCGACCGATTGTACGTTTCATGGGCAGGGCCTCCCGTCGACACGGAATTGCCCGATCGACTGCCTTGCCTGCGAATCTACCGGACTCAGTCGGGTGGTGCGACGCTCTCCGGCGACGATGTGGTCGGATATCCCCGTGATCCCACTATGATCATGTGCCACGCGACACGCCCGATGGTCATCATTGCCACGCAAACACTGTGCGACCGAACGCCTCCATTGCTCAGGCCACCGCCATCGACGAGATCGAGACTCGCCTGCAACGCGCGTTGCCGGCACGAAGCATCCCGGCGGTGATCGGTGACGTGCAGCTGCCCAATTCGCTGCTTGAGAACCTTGTTCCGGCAGCAGTCCTGGTGGGCCTGGTGGACCGGCCGGCGGGTCCGACCATTTTGCTGACCAGGCGTGCAGACGACCTTCCGAGGCACCCATCCCAAGTGAGCTTTTCGGGCGGGGTCGTCGAACCCGATGACGCCGATGCCGTAGCCTGCGCGCTTCGGGAAACGGAGGAAGAGATCGGCCTCCTCCGTCGGCATGTCGAGATCATCGGGCGCCTGGACACGTGCATCACCGGCACCGGTTACGCGGTGACGCCCGTGGTGGGGCGAATCTCGCCGGGCTTCACGCTGACCCTCGCGACGCGCGAGGTGGCGGACGCATTCGAAGTGCCCCTCGCCTACATGCTGAACCCGGACAACCACACCGAGGCCACCCGCGAAACCACTTACGGCACGTTCCGCTTCTACGACATTCGGTGGCGGGAGCACCGCATTTGGGGGGCGACAGCGCGCATGGTGGTGAACCTGTTCGAGAGGACGCAGCTCCCGTGATCCGGACCCTCCTAGTTCGCATCCTTCCGTTCTTGGTACCCATCATCCTGTTCGCAGTTTGGTACTTTCTCGCCCGCCGGCGAGCCGGCAAGGCAGGCGAGAAGGCGCCGAGCTGGCGCGAAGCTCCATGGGGCTGGATTGCGCTGTCCGGTTTGCTGGTACTGGGTCTTGGCCTCGCCTTCTTCCGGTTCTCCACCGGCGCTTCGCCGGATGGGACCTACGTGCCACCGAAATACGAGGACGGCCGCGTCATTCCGGGTCACGTCGAACCGTGACGGTTCGCGCCCTGCAGGTGATCGGTCGGATCACGACCCCGCCCGCATGGCCGAAACGTCCCCTGGTCGCGAAGGTGATGGCGCTGCTCAACACGCCCGAGATCCGACCGGGGGCACTGTTCGTCGGGGGCTGTGTCCGTGACGCCTTGCTCACGCCGCCGCGCGACACCCTCGATGTCGATGTCGCCACGGTGCATCCTCCGGACGAGGTCCGGCGCCGTCTTCGCCAGGCGGGCGTACGCACGGTTGCCACGGGCATCGCGCACGGCACCATTACGGCGCTGCCGCCGCGCGACGAACCTGGTTCAGTGGAGGTCACGACCTTGCGCCGCGATGTCCGGACCTTCGGGCGAGCCGCCGAGGTCGCCTTCTCGGACGACTGGATCGCCGATGCGGAGCGCCGCGATTTCACCATCAATGCACTGTACGCGGGCTCCGATCTCCAGGTGTTTGGGGTCAGCAATCTTGGGCTCCAAGACCTGGCACGCGGCCACGTGCGTTTCATCGGTACCCCGGCACACCGAATTCACGAGGACTATCTCCGCATCCTTCGGTACTTTCGCATGTTCGCGTGGTTCGGCGGGTGCGTGCACGATCGCGTGAATCTCAATGCGATTGCCAAGTCGCTCCCCGGTCTGAGGCTCGTTTCCGGCGAACGGCTCAGGGCAGAGCTGTTGCGGCTGCTGGCCGCTGAGCAACCGGTTCCGGCCGTGGAGGCGATGGCCGCAACCGGCGTCCTCCAGCGGGTAGTCGGCAACTGGAGCAATCCGGCGTCCCGGGCCGCGAGGCAGCGGCTCCAGACCCTGCGTCGGCTCGTGCATCTCGAAGGACTGCTCGGTCTCAACGATCCGGGACGGCGACTCTGCGCGCTTGTCGACACGGTGCCGGGGGCCAAGACAGCCGAAGCCCGCCTTCGACTCACCAAGACCGAGTCGCGGCGCCTGCGTGCCAGCGCAGCTGCCGGGTCACCGGCGAGTACCTGTTCCGAGGCCAGGCGACACGTCTGGGAAGCAGGTGGCGGCCCTCGGGCCCTCGATCGCCTGCTGCTGGGCGCTGCACGGACCGGGACACCCGCGCCGGACGTCGTCTGCCGCCTTGCCCGGGAGATGCAGACGTGGAAGCGGCCGGTCTTCCCGCTGGGCGGCGACGATGTTGTCCGGCTCGGCATTCCTGCCGGTCCGAGGCGCCGGGCCCTGCTCCGCGCCGTCGAAGCGTGGTGGGCAAACGGGGACTTCACGCCTGGCCGGGACCGCTGTCTCGAGGAACTCCGACGGCTGGCGGGCTAGCCGGTCTACAGCGGCACCCGATGCCCCGCACCCCGGGGCAACACCGCCAGCCGAAACGAGGGCTAGGCCGAGTGCTTCAAGACCTCGGCATCAGCATCGTGGTGGTCGTCGGCCGGCGCCACGATCGAGCCTTGAGCCGCCGTTAGCAGGCCTGCCTTCTGGAGATCACGAAGGCCCGGCAAGTCGTTCCGGGATTCGAGGCCGAAGTGGTCGAGGAAGGCCGGGGTCGTTTGCCATGTCGTTGGACGACCGGGCACCTGTTTTCGCCCCCGCGGTTCGATCCAACCTTCCTCGAACAGGATGTCGAGGGTCCCCGGGCTGACCGACACGCCGCGAATCTCTTCGATTTCGGCCCGCGTGACCGGGGCGTGGTAGGCGACGATCGCCAGTGTTTCCAGTCCGGCGCGGGACAGTTTCCGCCGCCGGACCTTTTCGACGGTGAGCCGGTCGGCAACGTCGCTTGCCGTTCGGAACGCCCAGGCGTTTCCCACCTTTGCGAGTTCCACTCCGCGCCCCCTGTACTGCTCCCGCAAGGCGGTCAGAACGTCCACGACTGCCGTGCCCTCGGGCAACACGCGAGCGATCTCGCTGGTCCGGACGGGGGCTGCGCTCGCGAAGAGCAGCGCCTCGGTCACGCGGCATGCGTCGAGCGTTGCCGAATCGACCTTGCACGGGTCCGCCGCCGGGGCAGCGTCAGCGGGGCACAGCATGGCGCGAGACGCCGACCCAGGCACCTCGACGCCGGATTGCGGCTCGGTCGAACCGCCCCGAGCCAGGATTTCCAGGGATTCATGCGGCATGCGCTGGATCTCCATTGGGGCCGGTTCGCGAGCGCACCAGGACAGGGCCGAACGGCTGCGTTTGCCGCATGTCCAGCTCGCCTCCCCGAACGAGCTCCAGGCTGGCCACAAAGACCGAGGCATAGGCCGACCGGCGGACCGGCGAGGGATCATCGCGCGGCAGGAAACCGGCGAGCGTCGCCCACTGCTGCAGACCGGCAAGGCGGTTGCGAATCCAGCCGGTCGCCGTCTTGACCGAATAGAGGCGTTTGGGACGAACAGCGAGGGGCGGCGGCTGGCGGCGGCGGCAGATGCCCGCGTAGGCAACGATCAGGTCGTGGAACGTCGCGTCGACCGCGGTCTCTACCTTCTCGGAGCGCGGCTGCGTCTCACCGCGGGCATGGCGATCCCGTCCGAGAAGCGGCCGTCGAAACAGCAGCTCGCCGTGCCGGCGCATGGCGTCCAAACGGACGATGCGAAACCGCAGCGCCTCCGCCAGCTCCTCTCCGGTCAGTTGCTCCTCCTCCGATTCAGGAAGCAGCAACCGCGACTTCATGTAAGCCAGCCACGCGGCCGTGACCAGGTGACCGGCAGCGACTTCGAGATTGAGGCGGCGCGCCCCTTCGACGAAGGCGAGGTACTGCTCCGCCAGCTCCAGAATCGAGATTTCGGCCAAGTCCACCTTTTGGCGGCGCGCGAGCGTGAGCAGCAGGTCGATCGGCCCCTCGTACGCGTCCAATGACAGGAAGAATGCGTCCGGAGCCGCCCGCTGCGGCGGCGGATCCTCTTCAAACTCGAGAACGGGAGCGTTCACGTCAGCCCCACCATGCGAATGATGATAGATACCACATATTGGGCCGGTTCGCCAAGAATCCACCGAAATATGGGAAGTTCGGCGCCGAGTGCGGATGCCGCGAGTGGCACCAGCACCAGCCCCCCGAGCAGCACCGGGAACCCGAGGCGCTCGGTCGCGGACCAGCGACGCGCCCACCCGGGCGGCAGCGCGGCGTACAGCACGCGCCCGCCGTCCAGCGGCAGCACCGGGAGCAGATTGAGGAGCGCCAGGAGCACGTTAATCCAGAGCGCATTCACCAGATTGTCGGCAACCCAGCCACCGCCGACCGGAACGCCCGGAACCAGGTGCAGCAGGAGCGCCGCCAGCAACGCGAGCGCGAGGTTCATGCCCGGCCCCGCCAGCGCCACCACCGCGATCCCGATCCGCCTCGGGTTCAGGCGGAAAAAACGCACCGGCACCGGCTTGGCGTAGCCGAACACCAGCGGCGAGATCAACAGGAGCACGAGCGGCAGCAGGACCGTACCTACCGGATCGACGTGGCGCAGGGGATTGAGGCTCACCCGGCCTGCCTGACGCGCCGTGTCGTCGCCGAACTGTTCCGCGACGTAGCCGTGCGCCGCCTCGTGGAGTGTGATCGCCGTCAGCGCCGGCAGTGCCCATACCGAGAGCGTGTAGGCGATGGCACCGGCCTGTTCAACCATGCGGGAGACGCTCGCAGAAGGCGCGATACTCGAGACTGCGGACCTGTTCCGGCGCCCGGCGCGCCGCCAGCCAGGCCAGCGCCGTGCGCCAGCGCGCCGTGGCCTCGTCAGTCATGGCAGGGACCGCCCGCGCGACGGCGGTCATTTCATTGAAATTCCCGTTGCAGTGCAGGACGATGTCACAGCCAGCCGCGAGCGCGGCACACGCTCGCTGCTCCATCGCGCCGGCGAGCGCTCCCATGCAAAGATCGTCCGACAGCAACAGGCCCTCAAACCCGATGCGGCCGCGCACGAATTCGCGGATTCCTTTGGATGAAACGGTAACGGGCAGGTCGGCGTCAAGCGCCGCATAGACCACGTGCGCGGTCATGGCGACCGGCGCATCGCGAAGCGCGCGAAACGGCACGAAATCAGTGGCCTCAAGAACCTGTCGCGGAGTCTCGACCACCGGCAGCTGCTCGTGGCTGTCGGCCCTGGCGCGGCCATGACCGGGTATGTGCTTGACGACCGGGAGCACACCTGCGCGCCCCAGCCCGTCCATGGCCGCTCGACCAAGCGCCGCCACGACGCCGGGGTCGCCGGCAAAGGCGCGATCCCCGATGACGGCATGGCCTTCTTCCATTGCCAGGTCGAGCACCGGCGCACAGTTCACATCGATCCCGAGACTTGCGAGATCGCGGCCCAGCAGGGCATGCCCGATCCGCACCGTGTCGCCCGCATGACCGAGATCGCGCGCCGCCAGTTGCCCGTACGCGGCGGCCGGCGGATAGGCGGGCGCATGGGGCGGGCCAAACCGCTGCACGCGGCCACCCTCCTGGTCGATCAGGACCGGCACTTCTGCTCCGGCCGCCTCCCGGAGCGCTTTGACCAGCCCGACCGTTTGCGTGGGGGTGTCCAGGTTTCGGGCGAACAGAATGAAGCCGAACGGAGCGGCTTCGCTGAATAACGCTTGCTCTTCAGGGCGAAGTTCCGGTCCGGCAATGCCGAAAATGACTGGAAGGGTCACTGCCCCTTGGCGACGAAACAGGGGACGCCCCGTTTCTCCAACCGGTTGCAGACTTCGCCTGCGTCCTTCCTGGTCTCGAAGGGGCCGGCCTGCAAACGCTGCACCCGCTCCTGCTCCGACACCTTGAACTCCCGCACACGGAAATCGAGGTTGCCGAATACGTCGGGATGAGTGGCGAGCAAGCGCTGCGCCTCCACGACCGCGCGGTCGCGCGAACGGATCGCCAGCAACTGCACCGACGCTTTCCACGCACTGCGGGGATGACGCGGCTCCGGGAGTTTCGGCCGCTCCTCGACCGCCGCCGCAGGCTCTTCCACTGCTTCCTGAGCCACGGCCGCTTCCGCGTCCGGTACGACTTCGGGGGGAGGCTCGGCAGGCTCCACCCGGGGCCGGGCTAACGGTTCCTCGGTACTTGGCAGCAGCCGTTCCGGACCAGTGTCCGGTTCCGCACCCTCCAGCAGGGCGCTGCCGCGGGCATCAGCCTGGTACCCGCCCGGGTCCTCCGGGCGTTGACGGATCGGTTCCGGCAACGGCTCCACTATGGGGACAGATGCGGTGTCCCGATCACCGGTCCCGAAGTAGCCCTCGAAGTACATCCAGGCACCGATTCCGAATCCGCCGACGAGCACGGCGGCCACCACCAATCCGCCTACCCGATTCATCGCATCTCCTCCACCGGGGTCACGCCCAGAATCGACAGGCCGGCGCGCAACACCGCCCGCACCGCATCACCCAGCAGCAGGCGTGCCGCGGTCCGCGGCCGGTCGCCGGGGATCAGTGTCCGCAGGGACGGCTCGCCACGGGCACCGGCCGTCCAGAGCTCGTGGTACCGGGCCGCGAGCTCCGACAGCTGGAATGCGATGCGGTGGGGCTCGCGGGCGCGCGCTGCCGCTTCGACCTGTTCGGGCCAGAGCGCGACTTCCCGCATCAGTGCCACCTCCCGGGGATCGGTGAGCAACGTCGGTTCAGCCTCGGAGGCGACGTCGAGGTCTCTTAGTTCCCCATGGTCCTGGACCCGTCGGAACACCGAACAGATCCGGGCGTGAGCATATTGGACGTAGTAGACCGGATTGTCCTTTGACTGGCGCACCGCCTCCGACAGGTCAAAATCCAGCGGCGCGTCCGGCCGCCGCATCAGCATAAGGAATCGGAATACGTCCGGGCCCACCTCGCCGAGGACGGACTCCAGCGTCACGATGTTGCCGTCGCGCTTCGACATCCGCACCGGCTGCCCGGCACGTGTGACCCGCACCAGCTGGCAGAACTTGACGTCGAGACTGGCCGAGTCCTCGCTGAGGGCAGCGAGTCCCGCCCGCACGCGCTTGGCGTACCCTCCGTGGTCAGCGCCCCACACGTTGATCTGCTCGCTGAAACCGCGGCGGAACTTGTCAAAGTGGTAGGCAAGGTCGCCCGCGAAATACGTCCATTCACCGTTGGCCCGGCGCAGGGGGCGGTCGGCATCGTCGCCGAACCGGCTGGCCCGGAAGAGCAGTTGCGGGCGAGGCTCCCACGCCTCGCCGGCCTCTCCCTTGGGCCTGGGCGGCACTCCGGTGTAGACGAGGTCTCGCTCTTCCAGGACGCCCACGGCATCGTCGACGCGTCCGGCCTCCCGCAGGTCACGTTCCGACACAAAGACATCGAAGCGAATGCCGAGTTGTGCCAGATCCCGGTCGATCAGCTTCATCATCGCGCCGACCCCGGTCTCTCGGAACTGCTCCAGCCACACGTTCTCCGCAGCAGCGACCATCTGTCCGCCGTCCGTCGCAAAGAGCTCATCAGCCACCGGCTTGAGGTACTCGCCCGGGTACAGGCCCCCCCCCGGCGGCGCGCTCTCGGCGCCGGCCGCCATGCGGTAACGGTGATGGAGCGAGCGAGCGAGCTGGTCGATCTGGCCGCCGGCGTCGTTGACGTAGTACTCCCGGGTGACGGTGAAGCCGGCAAACGCCAGGAGGGCCGCGGTCGCGTCGCCCAGAACGGCGCCACGCCCGTGTCCTACATGAAGCGGGCCGGTCGGGTTCGCCGACACGTATTCGACATTGATCGGCGTCGCTTCGCCCATCCCGGAACGACCGTAGTCCGCGCCAGCCGCCACGGCCGCCCGCAATGCCGGAATCCATGCCGATGGCGCGATCCGCAGGTTGACGAAACCAGGGCCCGCAGTTTCCGCGGACTCGATGCCGGCCGCCCCCGGCAGCGCGCGTGCCAGGAGATCGGCGAAATCCCGCGGGCTCATCCCGACCCGCTTTGCAAGGACCAGGCTGGCGTTCGTGGCCAGGTCCCCGTGCGCGGGGTCGCGCGGTGGACTCAGTGTCACCGCGCGCTGCAGCAGCGGTTCCCAGTCCCCCCTGGGGACCGACGACGTGCCGGCAACCTGCCGAACCGCCTCCATGACGTGGCGGCGAAGCGCCGGGATCGGCGCGTCACCGGACACCGGGACCGTCACGTCCGGCTGGCCTTCCTTCCGAGACACTGCCTGGATCACGTCTCCCGGCGGTGCGGCAGCTTCAGTTTGCGAGACCCTGCCTGACGGTGGCGATCTGCTCCTGCGCGGCGGCCGTCAGGATGCGCGTGTCATTCGCGATCGAGACGAACTGGAATCCTTCGCGAATCTTCTGCAAGGAATACTCCGGGCTGAGGCAGTGCAGCCCCGCCGGTACTCCGGCCCGCTTGGCCGCCGCCAGAATGGTCGCCATCGCTTCGGTGACGACTGGATTGTCGGTATCCATCTGCGGCCTCTCGCCGAGTGACAGCGCGAGGTCCGACGGGCCAACGTAGATTCCGTCGAGGCCCGGCGTGGCGACGATTGCGTCCACGTTCGCAACGGCTTCCGCGGTCTCGACCATCGCGATCGCCAGGATGGTCTCGTTCGCCTTGTCGAGGTAATCGGGACCGCCGTAGATCGCGGCCCGAATCGGGCCGAAGCTTCGGACTCCCTCAGGGGCGTACTTGCAGTAGGAAACCAGTTGCGCGCACTGCTCGGGCGTGTTGACCATCGGACAGATGATGCCGTAGCTCCCGGCGTCGAGAAGCCTTCCAATGATTCCGGGTTCCAGCGTCGGGACGCGCGTAAGGGGCGTCACCGGGGTCGTCGACAGCGCCTGCAACATCTGCACGGTGTCGGAAAAATCGCTCAGTCCGTGCTGCAGGTCGATGGTCACGGAGTCCCATCCGCATCCCCCCATGACCTCGGCAGCGAAACTGTTCGGAATGGCAAGCCAGCCGTTCACGACGGCGCCGCCTTCCTGCCAAATTCTCTGAACGGCGTTCTCGCGCATGGTTGCTACTCCAGTACTTCGGGATTGACGATGTGCGCGGGCTTGATCCGGCCGTCGAACGCGTCCAATACGTTCTGGCAGGTGACTTCCGCCATGGCACGCATGGATTCGTTGGTTACACCGGCCACGTGCGGTGAAAACAGCACGTTTTCAAGATCGAGAAGCGGATGGTCGTCCGGCGGCGGCTCCAGATCGAAGACATCGAGGCCTGCGGCACGAATTCCGCCGCCCCGGAGCGCTTCGACCAGCGCCTCCTCGTCGATGATTCCCCCGCGAGCAGTATTGACGAGGATGGCCGTCGGCTTCATCAGACCGAGCTCGGCGGCGCCGATCAGGCCTTCGGTCTCGGCATTCCGGGGACAATGGACGGTGACAAAATCCGCCGTCGGGAGCGCCTCCGCCAGGCGCGCAACGCGGCGGGCGCCAGCCCGTTCCACGGCAGCGTCCTCGACGTAGGGATCGAAGACGTCGACCGCCATTCCAAGTCCCTTGCCGATCGACGTCGTACGGGTGCCAATTCGACCGAAGCCGATCACCAGCAGCCGTTTTCGGAACAATTCGGTATTGTCCCGCTCGGTCCCGAACCGATCCTGGAAGCGGCGTCCCTGCACCGCCCCGTGGTATTGGAGGGAGCGCTTGGCAAGCGCCATCATCATGAAGACGGCATGCTCCGCGACCGACCTCGAGTTGGCTTCGCCGGCGATCAACAGCGGGATGCCACGCTCGGTCAGCGCCTCAACGTCCACGGAGTCGTAACCGACGCCAAAGCGCGCCACCGCTTCCAGCTTCGGTGCAGCCTCGATGAATTTCCGGTCGCAGATGGTCGTGCGCAGGGTCACTGCAGCGACATCTCTCATGCGCTCGAGCAGCGTGTCGAGCTCATCGTTGGAGCACTCCTCGACCAGGACGTCGTCGCGGGCCTCGAGAAGGGAGCGTCCCGCTGCCGGCATGCCCTGCACCAGCATCACTTTGCGCTGATTCGCCATATGTTCGTCCCTCAAATCTCTTCGACACCGCGTTCCGCGTAGCGGGCACGGTCCCACAAGGTCGTGATCTCGCCGCGAGCCATCCGCTCCTCGAGCGCGTCTTCCTTTGCCTGCACGTCCGCCAGCGCAGAGATCACCCGTTCGGCGTGGACGCGAGGCACCACCACCACGCCATCTTCGTCAGCCACCACGATGTCTCCCGGCTGCACGACCACGTCGCCTACGCTGACGGGGCCGTTCAGCTCCCCCGGTCCGTTGCGGTACCCACCGTTCGGCCTGAGTCCTCGCGAAAACGTCGGGGGGCCCTTGGCGCGGATACCCGCCGCATCACGCACCAAGCCGTCCGTGACGATCCCGATCACCCCATTCTGCTTGGCAACCGCAGCGTAGTGGTCGCCGATGACTGCCCCGCTCTCATCGCGCCCGGTGGCCAGTACCAGAACATCGCCCGGCGCCACAACATCAAGCGCTGCTATCGCTGCAAGATTGTCACGCGGCCCGCCCGAGGCGGTGACGGCAATGCCGGCAAAACGCATGTCCGGGTCGAGCGGCCGAATCCTCACGTCCATGCAGTTCCAGCCCTGTTGAGCATCGGCGAGGAAACTGGTTGGCGCGCCGGCCACGGCCGCCACCTGCTCAGGCGTTGCCCGTCCGACCGGCGTGTGAATCCGGAGGGCGAGCGGGTCGCCGATCATGAGAACATACTGGGGAACACGGTCACGGCCCTCTGGTGACCGCGACACCATAGCGCAGCCGGACCCGGCACCCAATTTCGGCTTTTCTTGATCTATGCGCCGCCTGCCGATGTGGCCGGGCCATTCACTTACGGGTGTTCATGCCGCGGCCAACCCGACCCGCGAACGCCCGTAGCCACCATCCCTGCCCCACCGGCAGGCGATCGGCGCGAGGTCGGCTTGGCAATCGGGCAACGGCGGTAGCCTGTGGTGCCCCCTACGGGACTCGAACCCGTGTTTCCGCCGTGAAAGGGCGGCGTCCTGGACCACTAGACGAAGGGGACACGAAACCGGCGATCAAGCGCCGACCCCGGGCGGGTCGCCGCGCGCCAGCCTGATGCCGGCTCAACTCTGCCGGCAGCGACACGTGAGCAACCGGATCAAATCCTACTCCGGTCCGCGCTGCAAGTCATGGCACTCGGGCGAACCGACGAACGGAAGCCGCAGCGCCGGGGCTGAACCGCCCTGCCGACCATAACTCAAGCACATCCTGCACGATCATTCCGGAACCGGGTCGTGCCGCCGCGCTCCGCCGTATAGTCGATGCGCAGGGCCGATGCCCGCACGTACGATCTGGGCCTGCTTCATGCCTGACGCAACCCGACCTCCCCATTTGCCGCGGTTTGGCGTAACGCTGGGCGATCCCGGAGGAATCGGGCCCGAAATCGTCGTCAAGGCCCTGGCGGCTCTCCCGGCGGACATGCGGCGCCGGATCGTCATCATCGGCGACATCGCCGCCCTTCGGCGCGCGGAGCAGGCGTTTGGGCGCGGCTCGCATCCTGCCGCGACGTGCATTCTCGAGGACACCGGCGCCACCGACGGGCCCGCCCCGGTCGGCACAGCCTCGGCCGCCGGCGGAGCCGCGAGCCATGCCGCAGTGGTGCGGGCCGTCGAACTGGCCCGCGCCGGCTCGATCAATGTCATCGTGACCGCCCCCATTTCCAAGGAAGCGCTCCACCTCGCCGGCCATCCGTACGACGGGCACACCGGCCTGCTCGCCCATCTGTGCGGTGTCGATGATCCCTTCATGCTGCTGGCAGCGCCGGACTTTGCCGTGATCCACGTCTCGGCGCACGTGCCGCTCCAGGTGGCGATTGATCGGGTGCGCACAGCGCGAATCCTCGACGCGATCCAGACCGGTGCGCGTCACTTCCGGCGGATGGGTGTCCGTGCTCCGCGGATCCGGGTTGCCGGCCTCAACCCCCATGCCGGCGAGGGCGGCATCCTGGGATCGGAGGACGAAGCCGAAATCGCGCCCGCCGTGGCGCAGGCTCGGGCCACGGGCCTTGACGTCACCGGACCACACCCGCCGGACACGGTGTTCCGGTTGGCGGCAGCAGGCGAAGCCGATCTGGTGGTGGCCCAGTACCATGACCAGGGGCACATCCCGGTCAAGCTGAACGCGTTCGACGCGGCAGTGAATGTGACGCTGGGGCTTCCGATTCTCCGTGTCTCGGTCGACCACGGGACCGCCTTCGACATTGCCTGGCAGGGTGTCGCGCGACCCGACAATCTGCACGCGGCGCTTGCCTATGCCGACCGACTGGCCGGGACGCCGGGATCTGATTGAAGCCGCCGCAGGCAGGCCGCGGTCCGGACCTCCCGGTCGCGTTGATCGTGCCCCCGGGGGACGCCTGCAGCGAAGAGCGGGCGACAGCGATCAGTGCGCGGTCCAGCCGCCATCCACCCTTAGGCTTGTCCCGTTTACGATGCTCGATGCCGGAGAGGCCAGATAGAGGACGGCCGCCGCCACATCGTCGACGCTACCGTACCGGTTCATCTTGATCATGTTGCGGACGAACTCGGCGAAGGCGGGATCCTCCAAGTAGGGACGCGTCATTGGCGTCTCGATGAACGTCGGCGCCACCGCGTTGACCCGAATCCCCTGCGGTCCGAGCTCGACGCCCATGGCCTTGGTGAGGCCCTCGATTGCATGCTTCGTCATGCAGTACACGGACCGATCGGCGGCACCCACGTGACCCATCTGCGAACTCATGTGGATGATCGACCCGGATTTTCTGCGAAGCATCACGCGGGCGGCACTTCGGGCCACCCGGAAAGCAGAACGCACGTTGAGATCCAGCAAGCGGTCAAGGGCCGCGTCGGTGACCTCCGGAAACGGCTGCGGCTGATTCGTGCCGGCGTTATTCACCAGCACGTCGAGGCGGTCCATCCCTTCGATGCGGCCTAGTAGGCCTTCGTCGGTCACGTCCTCGACCCAGGTCTCGACCGGCGCCGTCGCCTCGCTGGCCAGACGTTGCAGATCCGCCTCGGTCCGGGCCACCGCGACGACCGCCGCGCCCGCCTCGGCCAATGCCAGCGCACACGCCCGGCCCAGGCCGCGCCCGGCGCCGGTCACCAGCGCAACCTGACCATCAAGTCCCTGCGCCCAGACCGGCAGTCCCTGCGGTTTTCCGTCAGTATCGATCATCCTTCTCTCCCGATTCCGGCGCACGATGGCGTGCTACGATCGCCGGCCGATTCAATCCCTGGACATGCATCATGGCCCGTCACCTCAAGACCGGGATCAGCGACGACGCCAAGGCGGATGCCGACGCCAAGGTACGGCAGACGGTCGAGGACATTCTGGCCCAGATCGAGACGCGCGGGGACGCCGCCGTCCGCGAATACTCGGAGCGTTTTGACCGGTGGTCACCGGAAACGTTCCGCCTCGATCGGGCGGCCATCGACGCCTGCTACGCCCGCGTGAGCGCCCGCGAGCGCGCCGACATCGAATTCGCACAGGCCCAGATCCGCAACTTTGCCTCGATCCAGCGGGATGCGCTGCAAGACGTGGAGCACGAGACCATGCCGGGCGTCGTACTCGGCCACAAGAACATCCCGGTCAACAGCGTGGGATCCTATGTTCCCGGTGGCAAGTATCCGATGGTCGCTTCGGCACACATGAGCGTGGTGACGGCCAAGGTCGCGGGCGTAAAGAGGATCGTCACGTGCGCGCCGCCCTACGAGGGCGAGCCAAATCCGGCGATCGTCGTTGCCCAAGACCTCGGCGGAGCCGACGAGATCTATTGCCTCGGCGGCGTGCAGGCGGTCGGCGCCATGGCGCTTGGTACCGAATCCATCGCGCCGGTCGACATGCTCGTCGGGCCGGGCAACATGTTCGTCGCCGAGGCCAAGCGGCAGCTGTTCGGGCGCGTCGGCATCGACCTCTTCGCCGGCCCCACCGAAACGCTGGTCATCGCCGACGACTCCGTCGACGGCGAACTGTGTGCGGCCGACCTGCTCGGGCAGGCCGAACACGGACCGACTTCCCCGGCCATCCTGCTGACGAATTCGGAGGCCCTGGCCCGCGACACGCTGACGGAGGTCGAACGGCAGCTCGAAACCCTGGCCACGGCTGAAACCGCCGGGCAGGCCTGGCGCGACTACGGCCAGGTGATCGTCTGCGACGGCTACGACGAGATGATCACGGTGGCCGACGCCATCGCGGCCGAGCATGTCCAGGTGATGACCCGGGACCCGCAGTACTTTCTCGACCGACTGACGAATTACGGGGCGCTGTTTCTCGGCCCCGAGACCAACGTGTCCTACGGAGACAAGGTGATCGGCACCAACCACACGCTCCCGACCCGGGGGGCGGCCAGGTACACCGGCGGTCTGTGGGTCGGCAAGTTCATCAAGACATGCACCTACCAACGGATTTCCGAGGAAGCCTCGGTTGCGGTCGGCCAATACTGCTCCCGGCTCTGCGCCCTCGAACACTTTGCCGGCCACAAGGAGCAGGCGGATATCCGCCTGCGTCGGTACGGAGGGATGAACGTCCGGGGGCTGGAGGCGCTGCCAGGCGCCGACTAACTCGCCGCAATTGCATCCGCACCGCTGCCGTGGAGCCCCCCGGTCGATCCGGGCAGCCGTGCGGCGTCACGGGCCGGCGGTTTCCGGGTGCGCGGCCCGCCCGGGCATGCGAAACTCCGCTAGGCCGTCGGCCCTGGCGCCGAACTGCGGTCGCTTGCGGGGACCGGACCCAGTACTCCACCGGACGAGGCCGCACCGCTGCCTTCCCAGCCGCTGACAGGGGGCTGCAGGCACCCTGATCAAGACAAGGAGTTGTCCATGAACCAGATTGATCTGAAGGGCCGCGTCGCCGTCGTGACAGGCGCCGCGAGTGGCATCGGCCGCGCGACGGCGAAGCGTCTCGGCGCCGACGGGGCCGCTCTCGAACTTTGGGACGCCGCCGCCGACGGCCTGGCGGAGACCGCCGACAGCACCGGGGGGACGGCAACGGTCCTCAGTGTCGCCGACGATGACGCCGTGGCCGCCGCCGCCGCAGCGGCGGCGGAACGGCACGGGCGCGTCGACATCCTCGTCAACTGCGCGGGTATCGCCGGCGACATCGCTCCGGTCGCGGAAGCGGACCCGGCCGAATGGCGACGCGTGATCGAAGTCAACCTGACCGGAACGTTCCTCTGCTGCCGAGCGGTCGTGCCGCACATGGTGCGCTCGGGCTACGGCCGGATCGTCAACATCGCGTCCGTCGCGGGCAAGGAAGGCAACCCGAATGCCGCCCACTACAGCGCTTCGAAGGCAGGCGTGATCACGTTTACGCGCGCGCTCGGCAAGGAAGTGGCAGGCAGCGGCGTACTCGTGAACTGCATCACGCCGGCGGTGATTGACACGGCCATACTGGGGCAGGTCACCGAAGCGCAGGTGAAGTACATGGTCGAGCGCATCCCGCTCGGTCGCATGGGACGCCCCGAAGAAGTCGCCGCCCTCATCGCGTGGCTGTCGTCGGAGGAGTGCTCGTTCTCGACCGCTGCGGCCTTCGATCTCTCGGGCGGTCGTACCACGTACTGAGCCAGACTGTCCACCAGCCCGGCACCCTCGCCCAGATCCAGGAGCAAGCATGCACCCGCTCACCATTCGTTCGGTCTCCACGCGCGCCGTTGAGGTCCCGTTCCGCCGTCCGCTGGCCACGCGCATCGGCACGTTCACGAAGGTTCCGTATCTGCTGATCGACATGCTGACCGAGGAAGGCGTCACCGGCCACAGCTACCTGTTCGGCTACCGGCCCAACGGAGCGCGTCTGCAGGCGACCGTGCTCGAAGAGATCGAGGCCATGGTCAAGGGACGGCCGTGCACGCCGGCGACGCTCTACGACGAGCTGACGGAGGGGCTCAACCTGTACGGGCCCCAGGGAATTGCGCTCCAGGCGATCTCGGGCTTCGACATGGCTGCCTGGGA
This sequence comes from Rhodospirillales bacterium, assembly GCA_028824295.1. Taxonomy (NCBI): domain Bacteria; kingdom Pseudomonadati; phylum Pseudomonadota; class Alphaproteobacteria; order Rhodospirillales; species Rhodospirillales bacterium. The sequence goes on from JAPPED010000007.1 coordinate 69,020, forward strand.
TGCCTGCGCCCGCGCCGCGAGCCTGCCGCTGGCTGCCCTCCTCGGAGGGACACCCGGCCCGGTGCGCGCCTACAACTCCAACGGCTTGGGCCTGATGGAACCCGACGCGGTGGCCGCCCAGGCCGTGGAACTGCTCGAAGGCGGCTTCCGGGCAATGAAGATCCGCTTCGGGCGCGATCACGTGGACGGTGATCTGGCGGCGTTCGACGCGGTGCGCGCGGCCGTTCCCGAAGACTGTCTGCTCATGTCCGACTTCAACCAGGGCCTGTCGCGGCGGGAGGCGCTGCGGCGGTTGCCGATGCTCGACGACCTCGGTCTGGTCTGGTTCGAGGAGCCGATCGCCTACGACGATTACGATGGCTGCCGGGAGCTCCGCGAGACCGTCGCCACGCCGATTCAGCTCGGCGAGAACTTCTACGGCCCGGCGGACCTTCAGGCAGCGGTTGCCGCCGACGCGGCGGACTTCGTGATGCCGGACGCCCAGCGCATCGGCGGCGTGACGGGATGGCTGCGCGCGGCCGCTATCGCCCACGGCGCACAGCTTCCCGTGTCGACCCACCTGTTCCCGGAGGTGTCATCCCACCTCATGCGCGTGACGCCGGGCGCCCACTGGCTCGAGTACGTCGATTGGGCGACGCCGTTTCTCGCGGAACCGCTGCAGGTGCAGGATGGCTACGCCCAGATGACGACCAGCCCAGGGACTGGCATCGAATGGGACGAGGACGCGGTCCGCAGGCTCGCCGCCTGACGCGGTGCCCGGGCAGCGCCGGGCGACCGGGCGGAGGCTGACATGTTGGCTCCCGACCGGACCGTGCTGGGGATCGAAAGCAGCTGCGACGAGACCGCCGCCGCCATCGTCGATTCCCGGCGCCGGATTCGCGCGAACGTCATCCTGTCGCAGCACGCCCAGCACTCCCCCTTCCGGGGGGTCGTGCCCGAACTCGCCGCGCGGAGCCACGCCGACCGCCTCGACCTGACGATCCAGGAGGCGCTCCGCGAGGCGGAATGCTCCTGGGAAGCCCTCGACGCTGTCGCCGCGACCGCGGGTCCCGGCCTCCTCGGCGGCGTGCTCGTGGGCACCGTAACCGCGAAATGCATCGCCCTCGTCCACGGCCTCCCGTACATCGCCGTGAACCATCTCGAGGCGCACGCTCTCACGCCGAGGCTCACCGACAGCGTGGAGTTTCCCTATCTGGCCCTGCTCGTGTCCGGGGGGCACAGCCAGTTCGTCGCCGTGGCCGGCGTCGGCCGTCACCGGCTGCTCGGCACAACCCTTGACGATGCTGCCGGAGAGGCATTCGACAAGGCGGCCCGGCTCCTGGGCCTCGGCTTCCCCGGCGGGCCGGCCATCGAACGCGCGGCCCGCGACGGAGACCCCGACCGGTTTCCCCTGCCCCGGCCCCTGGCCGGCCGGGCCAACGCGGACCTGTCCTTCAGCGGCCTGAAGACCGCATTGGTACACGTGATGGGACGGCAGGGTTCGGACCCCCTCGATACCCGGACCCGCGCCGATCTTGCCGCGTCCTTCCAGAAGGCGGTGGCGGAAACCCTGGCGGACCGACTGGAGCAGGCCGTCCGCGCCTTCCGGAGGCTGCATCCGACCGGAACCGTCGTCGTGCTGGCCGGCGGCGTGGCGGCAAACCAGTCGTTGCGCGCGCGGCTGGACGTGGTTGCCTCGAATCACGCGATGCGCCTCGTCGCGCCGCCGCCGCGGCTGTGCACGGACAATGCGGCGATGGTGGCCTGGGCCGGACTTGAACGGCTGGCGGAAGGCTCGGTGTCACCGCTGGAAGAACCGGCCCGAGCCCGCTGGCCGCTCGCCGGCGGCCATCCATGACCCGCATCTCGGTCATCGGCGCGGGGGCATGGGGGACCGCTCTTGGAGCGGTCCTTGCCCGCGCCACCGGCAGCGAGACCACCCTGTGGGCACGGCGACGGGAAGTGGCCGACGCCATCAATCGCACCCATGGCAATCCCGAGCTCCTGCCGGGTGTCGACTTGCCACCGACCCTCCGCGCCACTGCCACGCTGCGCGAAGCGACGGCTGACGTTATGGTGGTCGCCGTTCCCGCCCAACACGTCCGGACGGTCATTTCCCTGCTCGGCGGATCGGTTCCGCCGGACGCGGCACTGGTGCTCTGCGCCAAGGGCATCGAACGGACCAGCGGCTACCTGATGAGCGAGGTGATTGCCGACATCCTCCCGACGGCCCGGGTCGCCATCCTCTCGGGGCCATCCTTCGCGAGCGAAGTGGCGCAGGGCCTGCCGACCGCGCTTGCCCTTGCCACCGATGATGCCGGCCTCGCGGACCGGGTTCAGGGCCTGTTCGCCGGGTCTGCCCTGCGGATCTACGCGAATGACGACCCCATCGGGACGCAGGTCGGGGGCGCCGCCAAGAATGTATTGGCAATCGCCTGTGGCATCGCCATTGGGGCCGGCTACGGCGAGAACGCCCGCGCCGCATTGATCGCGCGTGGGATCGCGGAGATTCGCCGACTGGGGATTGCGTGCGGCGGGCGCGCGGAAACCCTTGCCGGTCTCGCGGGGATCGGCGACATCGTGCTGACCTGCACCAGCGCCGCGTCCCGGAACTATGCGTTCGGCCTTCGCCTGGGTTCCGGCGCCAGTGCCGACAACCCGCGGACCCAGGGCCGGGCCGTTGTGGAGGGCGCAGCCAGCGCCGGCGCCATCTGGCAGCTCGCGCGACGCCTTGATGTGGACATGCCGATCGCCGAAAGCGTCGTGCAAATCCTCGATGAAGGCGGCGACCTCCGAACGGTCGCGGCGGAGTTGCTCGCGCGACCGCCCCGCGTGGACGGCGAGGCCGCCTGAGTGGCCCTGATTGAGGCGGCGGCACGTGCCTGGGAGCGGTGCGACGGAGGGGCGCCGTGACCACGCTCGAACTCTGGATCTACGGTTTCGTACAGGGCGCCACGGAGTTTCTTCCCGTCAGTTCCTCGGCGCATCTGTACGCGCTAGAGGAGTTCTTCGGCTGGCCTGACGCAGGACGCGCGCTCGCCGTGGCGAGCCACACCGGCACCCTGGTCGCCGTCATCATGGCCTGTCGCAGCCAGGTGGTCAGGTTAGCGAGCGGAATCCTGATGCTCGCCCTTGGACGCTCCGACCAGACAGAAGCCCGGGAGGCGCTTCGAATCCTGGCGGCAAGCGTACCCTTGTTCATTGCCGGTGTGGTTGTCGCCCTCCAGGTGCCCACGGCGACACTCGCGCAGCTTCCCGTCATGGCGGCCGCCACCGCGGGCGGCGGGCTCCTGCTGCTGGCGGCAGACCGTGGATGGCTGCGGTTCCGGTCAGCTCGGATGGATGGGTTCGCCACCTACTGGTTCATCGGGCTCATGCAGGCTCTGGCACTCGTCCCCGGCGCCAGCCGAGCTGGTTGCGTGATGACCGCCGCCCGAATCGCCGGCTGGGACCGAACTGCCTCGGCCAACGTGGCTTTCGTGCTCGGCCTGCCGGCAATCGCAGGCGCCACGGCCGTGGAAGCGTGGAGACTCGCCCAGACCGGCGATGTCGGGCTGGTCACCGCGGCGGCAACGGTGCTGGTGGTGGCGTTCGTTTCGGCGCTCGCAGCGATCTGGCTGCTGATGCGCTGGCTGCGGCAACGGAGCTTCCTTCCGTTCGTGATCTACCGGTTCGTGCTGGCCGGTCTCCTCGCGTGGATGGCGCTCCACGCCCCGTAGAAGAGCTTGGTCCGCGCGCACGGAGGCGCAACGCGACCAGCTGACGTCGGTCGCGCAATTGACTTCGCGCGGGTGCTGGCATAAACAGGCCTGCACGAACGCCCGCCGCCACCCGCACACCCTGCCAAGCGGCAACGTGGTGCCGCTCCGCAGTCTCTGGGCGCTCGTTCCCGTTCTTCCTGAGTGCACAGCATGTCGCTGAAGATTCGTTTGAGCCGTGGCGGGGCCAAGAAAAACCCGCACTACCGGATCGTCGTGGCCGACTCCCGGAGTCCGCGCGATGGCCGCTTCATCGAACGGGTGGGCACGTACCACCCGTTGCGGCCCAAGGACGCCGACGACCGGGTCAACCTAGATCTTGACCGCATTCGACACTGGATGGAGCGCGGGGCGAATCCAACGGACCGGATCAAACGGTTTCTTGTCGACGCCGGCGTGCTGCCACGGCCTGCCAAGTTTGGCGCCGTGCCGGCCTCACCGGCCGAGCCCGAGGACACGGCGGCCGAACCTACCGCCTGAACCATGGTTGCGCTGGCGGCCGGCGTCGTCCTGTTCGTAGCCCTGCACCTGCTGCCGATGCTGCGTGGGTCGGCCCGCGCCTACCTCACCCGAGTCCTGGGCGAAATCCCCTACCGGGCGCTCTTCGCGGTGGGCGCCCTGATCGCCGTGGGCCTCATGGTCTGGGGCTGGCGAGTCGCCCCCGTCATTCCGGTGTATGCAGTGCCGCCATCGATCGCGTGGCTGGGTACCGGGCTGGCCTTCGCCTCGGTCGTGCTGTTCCTGTCGAGCGTCTACCCGTCGCGTCTGCGTCAATGGGCCCGGCATCCGCAGCTTGCCGGGGTCGCCCTATGGAGCGCCGGGCATTTGCTGCACGGTGCTGCCGTGCACGGCCTCGTGCTCTTCGGGGGGCTCGGAGCATGGGCGCTCGCATGGGCATTCGTGGAGGGTTGGGGGCCGTCGAAGTCGAAGCGGGTCGTGGCGCTCCACTTCGACCTGCTGGGGCTTTCCGCTTCCGTCTTGGCGGCCGTCATCATCGGCTGGGTCCACGGGCTGGTGTACGGCAACCTCGTGTAGCCCGCAGTGGACCTGTCCCAGCATGAGCCGTCCCACGCCCAGCGACGACCCGACGCGGGGTGCTTGCGCGGCCCACCGGATCGTGCTCGCGCGCATCGTTCGGGCACATGGCGTCCGCGGCGCCGTTCGATGTCGCCTGTACGTGGAAGAGGCCGACGCCCTGTCCCGCGCTGGCCCGGTGCGCCTGTCGGACGGAAGAGTCACCCGGGTGCGGGTGCTCGCAGCCGACGGCGAGCACGCCCTTTGCGAACTCGACGGGGTCGATGACCGTACCGCTGCAGCGGCCCTCGCCGGGAGCGAGCTGACGGTTCCCCGCAGCAGGCTCCCCGATCCCGAATCCGGCAGTTACTACCACGCTGATCTGACGGGCCTGAGGGTCCGCGACACCGCTGACCAACCGCAGGGCACGGTGGTCGCGGTGCACAATTTCGGTGCCGGCGACCTCCTGGAAGTCAAACCGGCGAACCGACCCACGGTATTCGTCCCGTTCACCAGCGAAGCCGTGCCGGCCGTGGACCTCGCCGGAGGTTTCCTCCGGGCGGACGCCCGATGGTTCGCCACCGAGACGGTGAATGATCCCACTCCGGCGACCGCAGGCATGCAGCATGACGACCCGTGATGCGCCCTGGCGGGCCACCGTCTTTACGATCTTTCCCGAGATGTTTCCGGGGCCCCTCGGACATTCGCTGGCCGGCCGCGCGCTGGAGACCGGAGTCTGGTCCGTTGAGACAGTGGACATTCGTCGCTTCGCAAGCGATAAACACGCCTCAGTAGACGGACCGGCCTTCGGGGACGGCGGGGGCATGGTCATGCGCCCCGACGTTCTTGCCGCCGCCTTCGACGCGCATGCCACCGCACCCGGGCCTGCGCTGGCGCTGTCGGCGCGAGGGCAACCCCTCACGCAGACGCGGGTTCGGGCTCTCGTGGCCGGGCCAGGGGTGCGCCTGGTGTGCGGACGCTACGAGGGAATCGACGAGCGCTTCCTCGAGGCGCGCGACGTGGAGGAGATTTCGGTCGGTGATTACGTGTTGTCCGGCGGTGAGCCGGCGGCGCTTGCGGTCATCGATGCTGTAGTGCGGTTGCTGCCCGGGGTTACTGGGACAGTGGAGCGCCTTGCAAACGAATCGTTCGAGGACGGTTTGCTCGAGCATCCCCAGTACACGCGGCCGCGCACGTTCGAGGGCCGCGTGCCTCCGGCGGTGCTGGTGTCGGGCGACCACGCCGCGATCGCACGCTGGCGGCGTGCCGCGTCGGAACAGAGTACCCGGGCACGGCGTCCGGACCTTTGGCGGGAGCACCTCCGGACCCGCCACCCAGACGGCCCCGCAAGCGGCCAGGAGAACGACCGATGAACGTCATCGACGCGATCGAGCGAGAGCAGATTGCCGAGGCCAAGGCGCGGCACTCGGTACCGGATTTCAGGCCCGGGGACACCGTGCGCGTGAGCGTCCGCGTGACCGAAGGTTCGCGCCAGCGCGTACAGGCGTTCGAAGGGGTCTGCATCGGCCGCACCAGCCGCGGCATGGGCTCGACGTTCACCGTCCGAAAGGTGAGCTACGGCGAGGGGGTGGAGCGCGTCTTCCCGCTATACGCGCCGATCATCGAAAGCATCGAGGTCGTGCGTCAGGGCCGCGTGCGGCGCGCCAAACTGTACTACCTGCGCGAACGTTCCGGGAAGTCGGCGCGGATTCGCGAGCGCCGCCGAACCGCTTCCGGCCGCGCGGCGAAGACAGCGCCGGCCGACGAGGACTGACGCCCGTCATGCCCGCGACCGGTCCGCAGACCCTATTTGCGAAAATCTGGGATCGCCACGTCGTCGAGACCCGCGACGACGGGGTCACACTCCTGTACATCGACCGTCACCTCGTTCACGAAGTCACCAGTCCGCAGGCTTTCGAGGGCCTCCGCGCGGCCGGGCGACCGGTACGGCGCCCCGAACTGGCGCTGGCAGTCGCCGATCACAACGTTCCGACTGAAGGCCGGGTTCACGGAATTGCGGACGAAACCGCTCGCCTGCAGGTCGTCACGCTCGAGGACAACGTCCGGGAGTTCGCGATCCCCTATCTGCCATTGCTCGATGCCCGGCAGGGAATCGTGCACGTCATCGGTCCTGAACAGGGGTTCACGCTGCCCGGGACGACGGTCGTCTGTGGCGACAGCCACACCGCGACCCACGGCGCATTCGGCGCCCTCGCCTTCGGGATTGGCACCAGTGAAGTCGAGCACGTGCTCGCCACGCAGACGCTGCTCCAGCGCCGACCGAAGACCATGCGGATCACCATCACCGGTCAGCCGCCGGTCAGCGTGGATGCCAAGGACCTGATCCTCAGCGTGATCGGCCGCATTGGCGCGGCCGGCGGAACCGGGCACGTGATCGAGTACGCCGGTGCTGCGGTCCGCGCCTTGTCGATGGAAGGCCGCATGACGGTCTGCAACATGTCGATCGAGGCCGGGGCGCGGGCGGGGCTGATCGCTCCCGACGCGACGACGTTCGACTACCTCCAGGGACGGCCGATGGCACCCGCCGGAGATGCCTGGGAAGCGGCCTGCGCCGACTGGCGCACGTTGCCGACCGACCCCGGCGCGACGTTCGACCGGGAAGTAGAACTGGATGTCGCGGAGCTCAAGCCGCACGTGACGTGGGGAACGAGTCCGCAGGACGCTGTTGCGATCGACGCGGCCGTGCCGGACCCGGCCGCCGAAGCGAACCCGGACCGTCGCGAAATCATGGAGCGCGGGCTTGCCTATATGGACCTGGCGCCGGGAACGCTGCTGGCAGAGGTTCCTATTGACCGGGTGTTCATCGGATCGTGCACGAACGCCCGAATCGAGGATATCCGGGCCGCCGCAGCCGTTGCCCGCGGCCAGACCGTGGCCGAGCGTGTGCAGGCCATGGTCGTGCCGGGATCAGGCTTGGTGAAGGAGCAGGCTGAAGCCGAGGGGCTGGACCGGATCCTGGTCGATGCCGGGTTCGACTGGCGCGAGCCCGGCTGCTCGATGTGCCTCGGAATGAACCCCGACCAGCTTGCGCCGGGCGAGCGTTGTGTATCGACTTCCAATCGAAATTTCGAGGGCCGTCAGGGACGCGGTGGACGCACCCATCTGGCAAGTCCGGCGACGGCTGCAGCGAGTGCCATTCGCGGCATGATTGCGGACCACCGGGCCCTGGCCGGAGGGGCTGCCTGATGGATGCATTTGTCCGCCTGGAGGGGGTCGCTGCCGCGCTCCCGATGGCGAATGTCGACACCGACATGATTATCCCGAAGCAGTTCCTGAAGACCATTCAGCGAACCGGCCTCGGCAAGTTTCTCTTCCACGACCGCCGGCAAACGCAGGACGGCCGCGAGATCGACACGTTCGTGCTCAACCGCTCCCCGTGGCGGGACGCGGAGATCCTGATTGCCGGCACCAATTTCGGGTGCGGTTCGTCGCGCGAGCACGCGCCCTGGGCGCTTGCCGACTTTGGCATCCGGTGTGTCGTGGCGCCGTCGTTCGCCGATATCTTCTTCAACAACAGTTCGAAGAACGGAATCCTGCTGGTCGCATTGCCGGAATCGGACATCGAGACACTGATGAAGGATGCAAGCGAGCCCGAAACCGCCCGCATGATCGTCGACCTCGAACAGTGCACCATCACGCGAGCTGACGGCACGGTCCTCGCGTTCGAGGTGGATGCGCACCGCAGGCACTGCCTGCTCAACGGCCTCGATGACATTGGGCTCACGCTCGAGCGCACACGCGAAATCGTGTCCTACGAAGCACAGGCGGCAGACTCCCGGCCCTGGCTCACTCCGGGTCCGTGACGATGGCAAGCAACCGACGCGTCGTACTCCTCGCGGGAGACGGGATCGGGCCCGAAGTGGCAAACGAAGCGCGGCGCGTGGTGGAGTGGCTTGACCACCGCCGGTCCGTCGGTTTCGACCTGTCCGAGGCACTGATCGGGGGCGCAGCCTACGAGGCCACCGGCCACCCGCTGCCCGATGCGACGATGGAGGCCGCCCAGGGGTCGGATGCCGTGCTCCTCGGGGCGGTCGGTGGTCCGCAGTGGGAGGCTCTCGACTTTTCCCTCCGACCCGAGCGCGCGATCCTGGGCCTTCGAAAGCAGCTTGACCTGTTTGCGAACCTGCGCCCGGCCAAGGTCTTCGACGCTCTGAGCGATGCCTCCAGCTTGAAGCCCGAAGTCCTGCGCGGCCTCGATCTCATGATCATCCGTGAACTCACTGGCGGCATCTATTTCGGAGAGCCCAGAGGCGTCGAGACGCTCCCTGACGGCACCCGCCGGGGGGTCAATACGGAGGTCTACACCACGCCCGAGATTCGGCGCGTGGGAGCGGTGGCATTCGAACTTGCGCGTGGGCGTGGAGGAAAGGTCCATTCGGTCGAAAAGGCCAACGTGATGGAATCGGGCGGCCTGTGGCGCGAGGAGATTCAGGAGCTTCGTGACGCCGACTTTGCCGATGTCGAACTCCACCACATGTACGCCGACAACTGCGCCATGCAGCTGGTCCGTGATCCGCACCAGTTTGATGTCGTGGTGACCAGCAACCTGTTCGGCGATCTGCTCTCCGACATCTCGGCGCAGCTGACGGGATCACTCGGCATGCTGCCGTCCGCTTCGCTCGGCGCGTTGGGACCGGGCGGGTCCCGGGCCGCCCTTTACGAACCCGTCCACGGAAGCGCGCCTGACATCGCCGGCGAAGGAAAGGCAAACCCCATCGCCATGGTGCTGTCCCTCGCAATGCTGCTTCGGCATTCGCTGGATCAGGATGCGGACGCCGAATTGATTGAGCGGGCTGTCGGCAATGTCTTGGACAGCGGCCTTCGGACTGCCGACATTCTCCAACCCGGTCTGACCGCCGTCTCCACCGAGGACATGGGCCGGGCAATCTGCACCGAACTCGACCGGCTCGCTGCCTGATCCGGGCCAGAATCAATCTCGTGAAGACGGACAACTTCTGCTCGAGGGATCCGATCGGACACTGCCGACACAGGGCCTCACAGCCACGGAGCCGGATCCGGAGTCTGTACCGATGAGTGTGCGAGTTGCCGTGGTCGGGGCTACCGGTGCCGTCGGGCGGCGGATGTTGCACACGCTGGATGCGCGGAACTTTCCAGCTTCTTCCGTGGTGGCGCTGGCTTCATCGCGATCCCGTGGCCGCAAGGTGTCCTTCGGTGAGGGCCGAACCCTTACGGTGCAGTCTCTCGAGGACTTTGACTTCACCGAAACTGATCTTGCCCTGTTCTCTGCAGGTGGCAGTGTCTCCGCAGAACACGCACCGCGGGCGGCGGCAACCGGTACGATCGTCGTGGACAACTCCTCCTATTTCCGGATGGAGGAAGACGTTCCGCTCGTGGTCCCGGAAGTCAATGCCGACGCGCTGCGACGGGTCGGGCAACGCAACATCGTTGCAAATCCCAATTGTTCAACCATTCAGCTGGTCGTCGCGCTGAAGCCCCTGCATGACATTGTTCCCATCCGGCGCGTGGTGGTCTCGACGTATCAGTCCGTGTCCGGGGCCGGCATGGGTGCCATGGAAGAGCTGGAGGCCCAGGTCCGCGGAGAACTCTTCAACGAACAGGCTGCAATCGAACGGCTTCCCCGGCGGATTGCCTTCAACGTGGTCCCGCACATCGACGTATTCGAAGACGATGGGTCCACGCGCGAAGAATGGAAAATGGTGCACGAGACCCGCAAGATCCTCGATCCGGAGATCGCGCTCGCCGCGACTTGCGTGCGGGTACCGGTGTTCATCGGACATGCGGAAGCGGTGAACGTGGAGTTTGCGGGCCCGGTTTCGCCCTCCGACGCGACCGACGCGCTCATGGTGGCCCCCGGTGTGGAGGTCGTCGATGCCGACGATGTTCAGATGTATGCGACACCGATTGACTGCGTACATGAGGATCCGGTGTTCGTGTCGCGAATCCGGACCGACCCCACGGTGGATCACGGGCTGCAATTCTGGACCGTTGCGGACAATGTGGGCAAAGGGGCGGCGCTGAACGCGGTGCAGATCGCTGAGCAGCTGCTGCGCGGCAACTTCCTGCACTGACGAAGCCTCACGGGCGATCGGGCGCCGCAGACACCGCTCTTGATGCTGGGCGCTTACCCAGTGCTGCTGCCGCCATCGAGCACTGGCCGGACGGTGGTCCAGCCAACTGTCGAGGAAGCCCCCTGCCAAATGGATTCCGGCACAGGGCGACAAGCACTACCGTACCTCAAGGGCTACTTTCACTCGCGTCAACAAGAACAGTCTCACCTGACTATCGAATTTGTCTTGGCTCGCATTGGACAGCATCGTCACGTCATGGAAAGGCTATCCATCCGTATACTTTCTGACTATTAATCGCTCGGCATAGCAACTATGCTACCCGCCCGAGTCTGTCGAAATGCAGCGAGATGCCGCGCTTTCAGTTGAACCGGCACTCTAGTCCATGAATTTGCAGCCCTATTTTGCCTGTCACATCTTCTCTCCTATCGCCTGACTTGCGTTCCTGAGGAAGCCTCGATGCCCGCACTCGACCAGTCCGAGGTAGAGCTGCGAATTCCGACGGCGTATGTCGACGGCTATGCGACAGCCCGCGCGGCGAACGAGTCCCTGGCGACGAACTACATCAAGCACACGACCATCGGTGATCCCGTCCTCGACCCGGTCATGGATGAACTGGCTGAACTGGAACCAAGCAAACTGCACAAGTTTGTCGAAGCCGGCATCATGCAGCAGGAGGAACTGCGTGAGGCGCCGGAAGCGTTACGCAAATTCTTCGACAACCTGGGGACCCCCGACTGGCTGGACTTCGAGGCCTTCCGGCCCGGCGTAAGCGCCTTCCACGGGAACACCCAGCACATCCTTCTCGCATTCATTTGCGGCGTCCTAGTCGAAGGGTTCGCGACCCTGATCAGCAAGTCCTTCGCCATTACCGGCCGAGTCGTCCACACCCACCGACGCCTGAAGCAGAACAACCGGCAACTGGTGGAGATTTTCTTCCCCGGCGGCCTGCACCGGGATGGTGACGGTTTCCGGCTCTCGATCCGCATCCGCTTCGTGCATGCACGGATCAGGCAGTTGCTGAAGAAATCCGAGGAATGGGACGAGGCTGCCTGGGGCGCCCCGATCAGTGCCGCTCACCTGGGCTATGCCATCTCGGTGTTCTCCATGCGTCTACTGCAATACTCGGTCCTAGTTGGCGCACGGTTCGACCAGGAGGCCCGGGACAGCATTCTCGACGTCTGGCGGTACGCTGGCCATGTGATGGGAATCCCGGAGAGCATCCTCTACACGAACGGGAAGGTGGCCAGCGAACTGTACGAGATCGGACGTTTGTGCGAACCGCCGCCCGATGAAGACTCCGTGCTGATGGCCAACGCCCTGATCAATTCCGCTCCCTTGATTGCCGGGATCACGGACCCGAAGGAGCGACGCTCCCTCACTCGTTTGGCATTCCGACTCTCGCGTGCTCTCATCGGCAACGAACTCGCGAAAGGCCTGGGTTATCCGAAGAGCGCCGGCATCGGAACCCTGTTTCTCTACCGCCTGGATCAGCGGGTTCGGGCGCTTCTCAAGGCCGCCCAGATCGCCAGGTCGGAAAATTTCTCCCTGCTTCTTCAGATTTCGGCATTCGACGACTCCGGTATGAGCTACCGGCTTCCCGACCACGTCAAGCACGTCAAATCCAGCGATTGGTGAACTCCGCCATGAGGTCATGCTCGAGCCACCAGGCCAGGTCACACGCGGCAGGAGCGTGCCCCGACTTCGGTCGACTAGTCACCAGCAGCCAAGTCTGCGCAGACGGGGCCGCCCTTGCGAGGCCCCGTTAGCCCCGTAGCACCCAGCCTCCAGGACAATCACCAAGATGTTCGATCGTGCACAACTCGACCACTACCTTGACGTAGTTATGCGACGGCGATGGCTGGTAGTTGCTGTCGCCGGGCTGGTAATGCTGACGGTATCCGCCGGGGCAGTCTTTATCGGCATTTCAAACGACTACCGCATCATGTTCAACGAAGACGATCCCCAGCTGGCAACCCTGGACCAGCTTGAGAGGACTTATTCGGAATCGCGAGCTGTGCTGATCGCACTGGCTCCAAATGATGGATCGATATTTACCCGGGAAGGTCTCGGCGCCCTGGAGGAAATGACCGAAACGGCCTGGCGCGCGCCGCACTCGAGTCGCGTCAATTCGCTCACCAACTACTCACACAGCGAGGCATTGGGGGACGACCTGATCGTCGAGCCGCTCGTGGTAGACGCCAGCTCGCTGAGCGATGCGGACCTGGCCCGCGTGGAAGCCATCGCCCTCAACGAAATCGAAGTTGCCGGTCGCCTCGTATCCCTGGATGGTCGGGTCGGAGGATTGGTAATCAATTTTGTCTTGCCGGACAACGAGGACGCCGCGGTGGTCGAGATTACCGACTACCTGAACGGCGTTCTGGACGAGGCGCGCACACAACATACGGACATCGCCTACTACATGACCGGCGACGTGGTCATGAGCCGAACCTTCGCGGACGCCACGCGGGACGACCTCGAGATTCTGGGGCCGGTCGTATTCCTCGTCATCGTTGCGGCTGCGGCCCTCCTTCTCCGATCCCTCTACGGCACGATCGCGCTCGCGGTCCTGCTCATGTTCATCGTCAACACCACGATGGGGGTCGCGGGTTGGCTGGGGACGATGTTCAGCCCCGCCAACGCCGGGGTCCCGATCATCGTCATGACCGTGGCGATCGCGCACTCTGTCCACATCGTCACTGCCACTCTCCACCGCATGAGCCATGGGATGGAGAAGAACGCCGCCATCGCGGCGGCATTCCATGCCAATGTCTATCCGGTGTTCTTGACCTCGTTGACGACGATCATCGGCTTTCTCAGCCTGAACGCGTCCGATTCGCCACCGTTCCACGTGCTGGGCAATTTCGTCGCGTTCGGCGTCCTTATGGCTTTCGTCTATTCGGTCACGCTCCTGCCGGCCCTGCTGTCCATCCTGCCCCTGCGGGCGCCCGCCGCCCGCTCCGAGCAGACACCGTTCTTCGATCGTTTCGGCGCTTTCGTGGTCAAACGCCCGACCGCGCTGCTGTGCCTGATGGTGGTACTGGTCGCTGCCCTCATCTCGGGCGTACCCCGAAACGTGCTTACCGATAACTGGCCCGAGTATTTCGACGATCGCTACGAGTTCCGGCGGGACACCGACTTCATCCTTCAGAACCTGAACGGCTTGTACAAGCTGGAGTATTCGCTGCATGCCGGATCAGAAGGGGCCATCACCGAACCGGAGTACCTGCAGGCGGTAGACGCCTTTGCGGAATGGTACCGGGAGCAGCCCGATGTGACCCATGTCCAGGCCTTCTCAGACATCATGAAGCGCCTCAACAAGAACATGCACGGCGACGACGCTGCGCTGTACCGGTTGCCTGACGATCCCGAACTCGCCGCTCAGTACCTGCTGCTGTACGAGCTGTCGCTTCCGTTCGGGGCGGACCTGAATGACCGCATCGATGTCGGCAAGTCCGCCACGCGATTGACGGTCACCGTTCGGGGCGTCTCCTCGCAGGCGCTGCTCGAACTGGACGCCCGCGCGCAGGCCTGGCTTCAGGCGAACGCACCCGACCTCGCCACCGAGGCGACGGGATTCAGTATCGTCTTCTCCGATCTTTTCCAGCGCAACATTTACAGCATGTTGCGGGGAACGATCATCGCGATGGGCCTGATTTCACTAATCCTGATCGTGGTTTTCAGAAGCGTGAAATTGGGGCTGGTGAGCCTCATACCGAACTTCATTCCCGCGATCATGACGTTCGGACTGTGGGGGCACTTGGTGGGCCAGGTCGGATTGGCCGGCTCGATCATGACGGCCATTGCCTTCGGGATCGTCGTTGACGATACGATCCATTTCCTGACCAAGTACCGGAAGGCCCGACGCGAGGGTCAATCGAGCACGGATGCCGTGCGTGAAACGTTCCGCACCGTCGGCAAGGCGCTATGGACCACGACCGCGGTCCTGTCGGCCGGCTTCCTGATATTTGCGACGTCCGGTTTCGAGGTCAGCTGGACGCTGGGCGTGATGGTGACCATGACGATCGTGCTGGCGCTGCTTGCGGATTTTCTGCTTCTTCCCGCCATTCTGATCGCCCTCGACCGGAAGAAATCCGGGACCGTTGCGACCGGCGGAGCATCGGGGACGTCGGCCTAGCGCAGCCGCCCGAAACATTCCCCCTGCCGAAGGCGCGATGCCCGCCCGGTTCGTCGTATCGCGTCGCCGAGCCTGCGCCGCCTCGCACGCGCCTGGTATCAGGCGCGCTCGTGACCGCCGCGTACGGCAGCTGCGGACCCCAAACGTCCAACGACCATCGCCCGCAGCGACCCTTCAGCCGAGCGTGGTCGGGAACCCCGTCGACGATGGTGTCGGACGCGAACTTCAGTTCGCGCTGTGTCTCTGCCACCCGAAACGATCGGGTCTGAAATCGGTCGGACCTAGGGGGTGTGCGCTGGCACCGAATGGTCGACAGCCCAAGTGGTCGGTGAATGCAGGGCCGCGAAGCGGGCGGCGGGCCCGGGCACAATCGGCGGCCGAGCTCCGGCGCCCCGTGTCCGGAACGCCCGCCGCGTCAGCAGTCCAAGGTGTGTTCGAATTCCCAGCGCGATAGCGTCGTCGCGTAACTCCGCCACTCCTCGTTCTTGAGTTTCGCGTAGCTCGCCACGAACTCGGCCCCCAAGGCCTCGCGGGCAACCCGGCTCTTCTCGAACAGCCGCAATGCGTCGAGCAGATTGACCGGCAGCTTGCGCAGGCGCCGAAGGCGCGCGCCCTCAGTGTACATGTTCACGTCCAGGCGCTTGCCAGGGTCTCGCCGATTCATGATCCCGTCAAGCCCTGCAGCCAGAACGCCCGCCTGCAGCAGATACGGATTGGCCGACCCGTCCATGAGCCTGAGTTCAAAGCGTCCGGGTTCGGGAATCCGCACCATGTGCGTGCGGTTGTTGCCCGAATAGCTGACCGCGTTGGGCGACCAGGTGGCGCCGGACTGGGTGACCGCCGCATCGATCCGCTTGTAGCTGTTGACGGTGGGGTTGAACAGCGCGCACATCGCATCCGCGGAGTGGAGGATGCCGCCGAGGAAACTGTAAGCCAGTGCGGAGAGGCCCAGCTCGCCGTCGTCATCGTCGAAGAGATTGACCGTCCCGTCGGAATCCCAGATCGAGACATGGCAGTGGCAGCCGCTACCGGTCAAATGTGGAAACGGTTTGGGCATGAACGTCGCGCGGTACCCGTGCTTTTCCGCAATCGACTTGACCATGTACTTGAAGAACGCGTGCCGATCCGCCGTCGTGAGGCAGTCCGCGTACTCCCAATTCATCTCGAACTGCCCGTTGGCATCCTCATGATCGTTCTGATACGGGTTCCAGCCCAGCTCGATCATGGCGTCGCAGATCTCGCTGATCACGTCGTACCGGCGCATCAGTGCGGTCTGGTCGTAGCAGGGTTTCGCCTGCACGTCGCGTGCGTCCGAAATCGCGTCGTCGTCCGCCGCCAGAAGGAAATACTCGCATTCGACGCCGGTCTTCATCCTGTATCCATGTGCGGACGCGCGGGCGATCTGGTTCTTGAGGACGGCGCGCGGGGATGCCGCGACCTCTTTCCCGTCCATCCACAAGTCTGCCGCTAGCCAGCCGACCTCGCGGTTCCAGGGCAGTTGGATGAGACTCGCCGGATCGGGAATCGCGAACATGTCCGGATCGGCGGGCGTCATGTCCAGCCACGCAGCGAAGCCGGCGAAC
This sequence comes from Rhodospirillales bacterium, assembly GCA_028824295.1. Lineage (NCBI taxonomy): Bacteria > Pseudomonadati > Pseudomonadota > Alphaproteobacteria > Rhodospirillales > Rhodospirillales bacterium. Next base: position 85,560 of record JAPPED010000007.1, read on the forward strand.
CCCGCGCCGTCGACCTGCATGTCGCCGATGGCATGCGCCGGCACCAGCTTCGCGCGCAGTACGCCGAACAAATCGACAAAACTGACAAGGAAGTAACGAATTCCGTTTTCCTGTGCGACTTTTGCCAGATCGATGGCCATGCTGACCCCCTAACGTTTTTCCCGTCGCCCTGCCCAGTCGGCAAGACTGATGGCGTTGCCCCGAGTTTCTTCAGTCACCCCTTGCCGGGAATCCAGCTGGTTCCGGCGAGCGGGATCCCCGCCATGGCGGCGGCCTCCACGGTCAGTGCCGCCATATCCTCGGGCTCGAGATTGAGCACGTGGCTCTTGCCGTTGGCGCGGGCGATCGTCTGCAGTTCAAGGACCATCGCGGTCAGATAGTTCCTCAGCCACCGCGCACCTTGCTCGGGCCGGAGCCTGGCTTCCAGCACCGGGTCCTGTGTTGTCACGCCGACCGGACAGCGCCCGGTGTGGCAATGGTGGCAGTAGCCGGGCTCCGTCCCGATGGCTTGGTAGTCCTCGACGTGCACGGCCTTGTTGCAACCCAGGGCGACCATCGCGGCGGAGCCGATGGAGACCGCATCCGCACCCAACGCCAAGGCCTTGGCGACGTCGGCGCCCGAGCGGATGCCCCCCGATACGACCAGTTGAACCTCTCGGTGCACGTCGAGGGACTGCAGCGCCTCAACCGCTTGGCGTAGGGCCGGAAGGGTCGGAATCCCGACGTGCTCGATGAACACATCCTGCGTCGCCGCCGTCCCGCCCTGCATGCCGTCCAGGACAATCACGTCGGCACCCGCCTTCACGGCAAGTGCCACGTCGTACGTCGGGCGGGAAGCCCCGATCTTCACGTACACCGGCTTCTCCCAACCGGTAACTTCGCGCAACTCCTGAATCTTGATGGCGAGGTCGTCGGGCCCGGTCCAATCCGGATGCCGGCATGCGCTGCGCTGATCGATGCCCTCCGGAAGATCTCTCATGCCGGCGACGCGCTCGGTGATCTTCTGGCCGAGAAGCACGCCGCCGCCGCCGGGTTTCGCCCCTTGCCCGACGACAATCTCGATGGCGTCCGCGCGTCGCAGGTCGTCGGGATTCATGCCGTAGCGCGAGGGGAGCACCTGGTACACGAGGGTCTCTGACGATTGCCGTTCCTCCTCGGTCATGCCCCCGTCACCGGTGGTGGAACTTATTCCCATCGCCGTGCAGGCACGACCGATCGCCTCCTTCGCGTTGGCGCCGAGGGCACCGAAACTCATGCCTGCAATGGTGATTGGAATCTTCAGTTCGATTGGTCTCGAAGCGAAGCGGGTCCCCAGCGTCACCCCGGTGTCGCAGCGTTCCCGGTAGCCCTCCAGGGGGTAGCGCGACATGGACGCCCCCAGAAAGACCAGATCGTCGAAACCGGGAAGCGGGCGCTTGGTGCCAAATCCCCTGATCTCGTAGACGCCCTGGTCGGCTGCACGGTGGATCTCGGCCAGCACGTGGGCTGGAAAGGTGTGGGAGGGCCTTAACCCGCGCGGGTCAACGACTGTCAAGATGCTTCCTAATACGAATCGGCGTGATCGACATGAAAGTGGTACAGCCTCCGCGCCGAACCGAAACGCCGGAAGCGGTCAAGGTCCCGCTCCATCCCGGCTCGGGAGAGGAGATCCTGAAGACGCGAACGGTGCTTCGGGGTCATTTCCTTCTCGACGCAGTCGGCACCCAAGCTTGCCGCAGAGCCGCCGACATAGATCACTGCTTCGTAAATGGAGTCGCCGAGATCGTTCCCCGCATCCCCACAGATGACCAGATTTCCAGACTGCGCCATGAATCCGCTCATATGGCCGGTTTTTCCGCCTACGACGATGTCGATGCCCTTCATCGAAATCCCGCAGCGAGGTCCGGCATTGCCCTCGATAACCAGCATGCCGCCGTGACCAGAGGCGCCGGCACTCTGTGACGCGTTGCCCCGGATACGGACGATGCCGGACATCATGTTCTCGGCCACCCCCGTCCCGCAGTGTCCGTCGACGGTGATTGCGGCGTGCTGGTTCATGCCGGCACAGTAGTACCCCACGTGGCCATCGATCTGGACCTGAACAGGCCCCGTCAGGCCGGCGGCCACCGCATGCGCCCCCTTGGGATCGGTGACGCGCCAGGCCGGCACCGACCCGTCGTCCGGAGCCCCACGCAGCTGCTCGTTCAGTTCACGAACGCTCGTGAGCGACAGGCTCACCGTATTCATGCGCTGTGCCCCAGCGTCCAGTCGTACACCACCTGGGGTTCCGGCTCCCAGATTCTCGCGTCGTCGACGCCGGGCAGGTCCGCGAGCGACCGGAACTCAGAGGCCATGGCCACCCAGTCGCCGGTTTCCGCCAGCACCGCCGGCTTGCAGGAAAATCCGTCTCGAAGCACGGCGAAACCAGTGCGCGTGCCGGCCGCAAAGGTAAAGAAGCCGTCGAGGTCGTGAAGGCCGGCTTCCATCGCTTCCTTGAGGTCGGCTCCCTGCTGCAGCCGGTAGGCGAAATAGCGCGCCGCTACTTCGGTATCGTTATCGGTCTCGAACCGCATGCCTCGCCGGGCCAGCCAACCGCGCAACCGATTGTGGTTGCTGAGCGATCCGTTGTGCACCAGGCAAACATCTTCGTCCGCGATGAACGGATGCGCGTGCGCCGTGGTGACGTCACTTTCCGTCGCCATCCGCGTGTGCCCGATCGCGTGCGTCCCGGCCATGTCTGCAAGGCCGAAACGCGTCACGATCTCGTCAGCGCTGCCCTTGTCCTTGAAGACCGCAATGGACTTGCCGTACCCGACGAGACGAATGTCCGGACTGATGTCGGTCAGCCGACGGGTAACGGTGGACACATCCTGGTCAGCGTCGAGTAGCGCATGGTTTCCCTTGACGACGACATTGACCTCGGTCTCGAGTTCCCCGGACAGGCCCTTCGCCACGTCCTGCCACGGAAACCCCGCGTCGGGATGAAACAACGTCACCCTGCACTGGAAGCCGTTCGGCACGTCCTGATACACGGCGATTCCAGCGCTGTCGGGGCCTCGCTCCCCCATACCCGCGAGCATGGTCGCGAAATGGCTCCCAAGGCGGTCTCGGAGCGCCGGGTTCTTGAGAAAAAGGCCTACGATTCCACACATGTGCAATCCAACCCTGCACCAGAGTCGGCGAACCTCGAAAGCACGATATCCCGGAGTGCATCGCGTTGGCAATCGATACCGGGCACGGTGGGGACCGTCCCGGAAGGCCCCGTCCGAGAACGGTGAGGTAGTGCCGGCGCCAGCGAAACCCAGTGATCATGTGTCGGAGAGATCGGAGACAGGCCCGTCCAGCTTCGCCCAGTCGAATTCATCCGAACCGGCCAGCACGTACCGGCCGTGGGCGCGGGCTCGTCGCTGCTGGCCCTGCCGAAGACCGGCCAACCCGAACGCGGAGGTGCGCATGCAACGTTGCCAGCAGAGGCTCGGCAGCTTGTTCAAGCGGCGAGGAGGCGCTTGCGATTCTCCCCGGCTTCGGACAATCTCTCTGCCACTCCGATGCGTCGAATCCGATGTCCGCGTTCCGCGAGGGAGCAGCAAATGAACCTCTCTAGAGAGCAACTCGCCCACTTCGATACCGAGGGCTACCTGTTCCTGCCGGAGGTGTTCACCCCGGAGGAGGCCAGTCTGCTGCGGACAGCGGCGGACGAAGTGTTGGCCCTAGAACGTCCCGAAGTGTGGCGGGAGTCGAGCGGTGTAGCGCGTACGGCATTTGCCGCGCACGAGTATCACGAAACGTTCCGCCGCCTCGGTCGTCACCCGCGCTTGATCACACCGGTCATGCAGCTTCTCGACGGACCGGTCTACATGCACCAGTTCAAGGTCAATGCAAAGGCCGCCTTTAACGGAGAGGTCTGGCAATGGCACCAGGACTTCGGCACCTGGCATCGGGACGACGAGATGCCCGAGCCAAGGGCCATGAACATTGCCGTTTTCCTAGATGAGGTGACAGCTGCCAACGGCCCCCTCCTGCTGATCCCGCGCAGCCACAAGCACGGGGTGGTGAATGCGGTGCACGACAAGCAGACGACGAGCTATCCCCTGTGGACCTTGAGCGAGGAAAAGGTGACGGAGCTCTCCGACCAGGGCGGCTGCGTCGCCCCGACCGGGGCGCCAGGGGGCGTGCTGCTGTTTTCGTCACTGATGGTGCATGCCAGTCCGCCGAACATCAGCCCGTTGAGCCGTACCATCGTTTACCTGTCGCTGTGCCACGTGGACAACCACATTCGCCGCTTCCAGCGCCCGGCTTGGGTGGCGCATCGAGATTTTGCGCCGATTCAGGCGCTTGAGGACGACTGCATCGGCGCGTCAACGGTCCCGCACGCCGCCTGAATTGGAATCGCGCCGGGTCCGGGAGCGGACTGGCGTCAAATCGCGCCGACACGTGGCGGAGTTCCTAGCTGGCCGTTCGTCGGTGGAGTGCCAGCTTCCGGCGAGGATGGACCGGTCACGACCAGCCGCGATCACGACGGCGGGCAACCTGACCAGCAAGTCTTACGCCTGTGGCGACAACCCACGAATCTTGATCCGGACGTCTCACCGCGGCTGACACAGGCGGTGCCCGCCGGAGCCGGCGTCGTCAATCGCCGGGATCTGCGTCATGTTCCATCGAATCGCGCAAGGAACGGACAGAAGTCATCCTGGCGCGGGGGGTGCGGAAGCCCCGGTCTCTGGCGTTGAAACGGACGCGGCCCCCGTCCGATCGGTTCCTGGATAACGCGTCCGGGCCGAATTCCCTAATCGTTCCCCGCGGCTGCTCGACGAGTGTCAGACACCTGCGTCTGCTCGGCCGCCTGCTGACGTTTCCAGGGTCCGCCATAACCCTGCCTGGCCCAGTCCGGAGGCAGTTCGCAGGGACGGATGTCGAAACTCGCGTACCGAGCCGGGCTGCCGCGGACGATTTCTCCCAGGCGGGGACTATCGATCGGACTGGCGGTGTAGGCGAACGAGTCGGCGCTCGAATAGACCACCAGCAATAGCGGCCGGTCCCGGAGGGAATGGTTCCGCACGGAGCCGTGGATCGTCCTGCATCCGAGCAGTACCGCAGTGCCGGCGGGTCCCGTAGGTGCATCCACCGCGCCATCGTCGAGCCACTCCAGTTCCTCGGGCGGAATTCGGACCGCAAACGAGCCGGCCTCGTCGTACATGCTGTAGAGCTTGCCGTGGTGGCTGCCGGGAACCATCGCAAGCGGGCCCTGATCCGCGGCACAGCCTTCGATGTACACCCCGATCGTGACCGGGCTGTAGTCGGTATGCGGCCACGCCTGAATGTCCTGATGCCAGTCGAATCCCCTGCTGCCGCGCGCCGACTTGAGATTGAGCTTGGCGTGATGAAACTTGACGTCTGGCCCGACGACGTCCGCCGCCAGGGCCGTCATCTCCTCGCTGCAGATGAAGTCCCAGAACACAGGATGATGATCCTGCGGGCTGTAGACGCGGTGCAGCCGCGGGGATTCAGCGGAATGTCCCTCCTCCAGTTCGAAGACGCTGCCTGAAGCGGAGCACCGCCGGCTCTCCTCCACGAGCTCCCGCGATGCGGCCTGCAGCTTCTCGGTCCAGCTGGAGCCAATGGCGTTGGGAAGCGCGACGTAGCCCTGCGCAAAGTAGTGCCGCCGCTGGTCCTCGGTCAGTTGTACGGCGGGGTGCGCAAGAACGTCTTCGGGGAGCATAAGCGGTTCAACTCCGTCGCTTCATCGCGGTCGCCGCGAAGTCCAGCTGAGTCTCACGTGCCGATGATAGCTGGACCGGGCGCCTTGGCGCGCCGCTGCCGGCGCGGCTCGCCTCCGACCACTCCGAATCCTTCCTTGCGAGAGTGCTGTGAGTGACCATGCCGGGGATCTTCTGTTTGCCGATCGGTCCTAGGAATCCGGAGAATCCACCCGAGACGCCCGCTTCCATCGGCGGGCGGGACCTACTTCCTGACCCTGAAGAACCCCCGGTAGCGCCTGACTCGAGTGCGGGCTGGCGGAGCGCAGAGCATCAGCCACGCCAGCGTCCAGCGCCGATTGGCACCGCTCGACAAGTGCCGTGCCGGCCGCCCTGCCATCGACTGCCGAGCGGGAGCCTGCAAGCCAGGCGCGGGTGGTGCGGGAAGTCGCCGTGGTTGCATCGCCGGGCTCGCGGAAGCGTCGGCTGACCGGGCGGGCCGACGGGGATTGTTCGCTGGCGAACCCGGTCCGGGGTCAGCGTTTCGCTTGCACCGCCTTGCCGAGCACGTCGAGGAACCGCTCGACATCCGCATCCGTGTTGTAGAGGTGGGGTGTCACCCGTATGGACGAACCGCGGACGCTGACGTAAACCCGTTCCGTGGCGAATTCCGCAGCAAGGCCGTCCGGTGGTTCGCCATCGGGAAACCGGAGGCCGAGAAAGTGTCCTGCCCGTGCCGCTTCGGGGAGTGCCCTGAAGCCGAGGCCGGTGGCCCGTTCCGCGATTCGAGCGGTGCGTAGCGCGAGCGTCTCCTCAATCGCCGCCACGCCCCATTCGAGAATTTGCTCGAGCGCCGCGTTGAGCATGGGAACCAGCACGAAATTCGCGTTCTCTCCCACGTCGAAGCGACGTGCCCCCGGTCGGTATTCGTCCCGATAGCTGACGAGTCGCGCGAAATCCTCCGCACCCGCCCGCACCGACCAGTTGTACTCGATGGGCTTGCCGTCGCGATGGGCCGGCGCCACCCAGAGAAAGCCCAAGGAATAGGGTCCAAGCAGCCACTTGTAGCCTGCGCAGACGACGTAATCCGGCTGCACTGCGGCCGTGTCGAACTGGAGCGCGCCGGCTGACTGCGTGAGATCCAGGACCAGCGCGGCACCTACTTCTCGACAGCGAGCGCCGATCCGATTGAGGTTCAGCAGGCCGCCGTCGGTCCAGTGGCAGTGTGGCAGCGCGACCACGGCGGTGCGCTCGTCGATCGCAGCGAGCACCGCGTGGGACCAGTCGTCGTCCGCCGGCCGTGCGATCGTCACCAGCGAGGCGCCGCTGGAGCGCGCCGCCTCGCGCCAGACGTAGACATTCGAGGGAAACTGATCCGCCAGCACGATGATTCGGTCGCCGGGCGCCAGCTGTACGTTTCGGGCAGCGCACGACAGTCCGTAGCTGGCCGACGGAACGAGCGCTACGCCTTCGCCATCGGCGCCGATCACCCGCGCAAAGAGCTCGCGGGCGCGTTCACCGTCTCTGAAGAAATCGCCGGGGCCGATTCCCCATGGACGAGCCTTGGCCCGAACGCCCCGCTCCCCAGCTTCAAGTGCCGTGTGCAACAAGGGCCCCATGTAGGCGCAGTTCAGGTAGGCCACGTCATCGGGAATGTCGAAGAGATGGCGCTGGCTCGGAAGCCCTGAGGGGTTCGCTCGGGTCATGTTGTCGGCGTTCCTTCCAGTCAATCAATCTACAGTGACACGGAGCCCAAACAGCCAGGCAGCAGTCTCAGCCGAACGGGCCGACCGGACCAGCAGCGACGGCATTCGACGATGCTGCACCGCCCCATGCTGCCCGCGCAACATCGCGTGCAAGGGTTATGCGAATGCATTGCATTCGCAAGATGCGCCGCCTATCATCGCCCCGCCGAATCGCGGCCAGCGAATGCGTCTGACCGACTGCCTGTGATGTGGTCGGCGACTCCTCACGGGCCCATTTGCTGGAGCGAAGCGTGGAGGGACATTCTGACGGTCTGTCTGCACACCGGCTCGACCCTCGATGTCTCTTCACGCTACCGGCGACGGCGAAGGTACCAAATGCAAGCCGCTTGACATTGCCCGTCAGTTCCCACGCCCCAAGACCACCCAACCGCGGGACACGGCAGCTTCCGCATTGAACGGCCCCCCTTCGGGTGACTCGTTCCTGACCACGTGGAATGGCGCTGTCGATCGATCGTCCGCCTGCCTGTGGATCCATTGGCTTCGCTGCCGTTTACGCCCCCACGTAGTCTCAATGGATTCCCGGATCCATAGCGCCCGCCTTCAGGTGGCGGCGGACGCCACCGCCGGTTCAACGCTCTGAGGCATTCCCACCAGGCGAGGCTATCGCCGTTCCGCGTTCTCCTGCCCGGCAATGGTCAGACGAGCTTCGACTGCTTCAGGAATTCAATCGCAAGTTCGGCGCACACGGCCGGCTGCTCAAGCTGGAGCAGGTGAGTCGTATCGGGCACGAAATCGTAGTCCAGCAGTTCGATTTGCTCGAGGCTGACGGTCGGCAGAAACGAGAACTTGGCCAAGGGGTCCCCACCGATCACCTTGAGCGGAAAGTCGAACGTGAAGATGTCGATCGCCAGTGCCCATTTGTACATTTGTTCGAACAGCTTGGCCTCGTACGCCGGTGGACAGCAGAGTTCGAAACCTGCCTTGCTGCGCCGCAGCGTCGTTCTCGCCAGGAGGTCGATGTCTTCGTGCCGCACCAGTTCAAACACGGGAGAATTCTTGTAGGTCTCCGCCAGGTCCTCCCAGTGCTCGAAGGCGCCTTGTCGCGTGGCTGCCCGCTCCGACATCCGGGCACCGGTTAGGCGGATGGCCCGCTCCCGCGCTTCCGGCAGGCCGGGTGGACAAACCGGCGGATCGAACAGGACCAGGCCCGCGAAGCTGCTTTCCTCGACCGCCTGAAAGACCGCGATGGCGGCCGAGACCGAGTGGTAAATGCCGATCTTGGGCTTCGGGCCAAAGTGCCGATCGATGGCACGGACAACACGAAGGTTGTCCCAGACCATCATTGGCATGTGATGGCTGCCAAGATCGCCCAGCGGGTTCAATCCGTGGTTTCGAAGATCGTAGACGACGACATCGTAGTCTCGAAGCAAGAGCGACCAGAACGGGAAATACGCGTCCGCGGAAAAGCTGCTGCCGTGGCTAAGCACGATGCGCGCGCCGTCCGGATTGCCGTGGCGTCGCAGCAGGATCGTGCCTCCATCCGCAAGTTCGACTGTCGCTGCGTCATTGGGCTCGGGGATCGTCCGGACAGCCATGAGTCGTTCCTCTCGAGCAAACACCTGCCGCCGCGCCCTCTACCCGCAGGGCGCGGGCCGTGGCCCCCAAACCGGGAAGAGCGCGCAACGCGGCGGCCTGATCGATCCCGGCGCGACTTCCCGAAAAGGTTCAATCAGCCGTCAAGCTTGCCTGCCGAACCGAGTCTGGCCAGTGCCGTGCGACGTTGTCGGGATAGCTGCGTGCAAAGTAATTCCATAGCTGCTCGCCGTAGGTGCAGGGATGGTGCCTGCTCTCCATGTCGCCGACGCCCGCCTCGGTTTCGTCGCGCTGGGCCATGAAGCCCGCACCAGCGTGACGCGGACTGCGGGCGACCGCCTCTGCGAAACGCGGATGCAGGTCGAGCGGATCGAGTCGCATGTCCAGCGACGGGCCATGGAAATAGCCGGCCGAGAGCCGCGGTTCTCGGGTAACGACCCGGTGCGGGGTGGCGACAAAGTAGTTGCCGGTGATGGCCTGGAGGATCTCACCGAGATTGACCACCAGGGAGTCCGGTATCACCGGCACCGGGATCCAGTCCCCGTCGGCGTTCTCGACCTCAAGGCCCGGGATCGTCCCGGGCGCGAGGATGGTCATGAAACCGGTATCGTGATGGGCGTTGACGCCGAATTGGTCCGGGGGCGTCTCCGGGTAGCTGATCAGCTTGGTCAGCGACATTCGCTCGGTTCCGAACACATCGTCGAAATGGTTTTCGGCGAGTCCCAGACTGAGGGCGAGGAGACGCAACAGGTCGTCCGCCAGCAACGCCATTTCGTCGAACCAGCGTTCCAACGCCGGCCTGAATCCCGGCGTCAGCTCTTCCGGCGGCCACTGGTTCGGCCCCAGCAGCCGCAGGTAGTGGGGTTCCGCATCAGGGGGCCGGGCCGGATGATCGGTCCACAGGTCGATCTGCTCCCGGATGTCGGGCCGGTTGTTGGTGGATTCGCTGCCGACCGGCTCCCAGCCGCGGAAATGACGCGAATTGCGCTTGTCGATGCTGCGTTTGTCAGCTTCGGATAGGGAGAAGAAGCGGGCCGCGTGCCCGAAGACGTCGCGGATCACTCCGGGCGCGATGCCATGACGCGTGACGATCACGAAACCGACCTGGTGGCTGATCTCGCCGAGTCGCTGCGCGAGCGCGCGCCGGGCCGCAGGACCGTCGGTCCGAACGCCGATATCGACGACCGGCACCGCCGTGAATGCGCCGGTGTTGACAGGAATGGGTGCGGATGTGGCGCGGCTCATGGCGCGGCCCCGGTTTGCTGCGGGCTGCCCGGCGGCACGGGATCCGGCAGGGACTGCCAAGTATAAGATGCCAGCGGGGGCGGCCCAAGCCGCACGTCCGCCCCGGTCCCGTATCACCCACGAACTCTCTCCGCTCGTCGGAGCCTCCACCGAATCATCACGGAGCGCCTGAGGGTCGCCTTTCTCGGATACAGTGACCCGACTTTCCGGGTACAGGTCAGCCCGGTCTTGTATCCGCCATCCATGGTGGCCTGGCCATTGAGGCCGATCTGCGGCGGCTGGCGGTCCGAGGTCGGCAGGCTCCCGAGCCCGATGCGAGCAATTTCAGAGAGCCGATGATCGAACCTGGAACCGAGATCGACCCATGGCGCGATCGGGCACTGCAGCTCGATGCCAGTGCCAATCAGATCATGGTCGGGCAGCAGCGGGCCGTACGCCTGTTGCTGCTCGCGACCTTTGCACGCGGCCATGTCCTGCTCGAAGGGGACGTGGGCGTGGGCAAGACGACGCTCCTCCAGACCCTCGCTCGCGGAATCGGCGGTGCATTCGAGCGCATCGAAGGCACCGTCGACCTGATGCCGAGCGATCTCCTTTACTACACCTACGTCACCCAGGACGGCCAGCCACGCGTCGAAGCCGGTCCGCTGCTCAAGCATGGCCCCGACCTCTCCATCTTCTTCTTCAACGAGATCAACCGGGCCCGGCCGCAGGTTCACTCGCTCATGCTTCGAGCGATGGCGGAGCGCCACGTGAACGCCTTCAACACCGAGCACCAGTTTCCCCACCTGCAGGTCTTCGCCGATCGCAACCGCGTCGAGCGCGAAGAGACGTTCGAGATCCCGGCAGCCGTGCGCGACCGCTTCTTCATGGAAATCACCATCGAGATGCCGGATGACCCGGCGCTGCTCCGTGATCTCATGGTCGACACCCGGTACCACGACGTGGGCGCGCTGATCAACGAGATGGAGCCGGCAACCGTACCGTTTCACGAGCTCAACGACGTGGCCGCGCGCATCCAAGCGTCGGTCGGAACGTCCGAGACGCTGCTGCGCTATGCGCTCGACCTCTGCGCCGCGACCCGCAACCCGGCGGCGTTCGGCATCGAGCTTGCGGGCGTGACCGCTGCCGAACTCGTCCAGGCAGGGGCGAGTCCCCGCGGCATGAGCATGCTGCTGCGGGCGGCTCGGGTAGCCGCGTGGCTGGCCGGACGGTCGGAGGTCGTCCCTGAAGACATTCACACGGTGTTCGAACCGGCGATCGCGCACCGCATCTTCTTCAATCCGATTTACGAGATGCGCCGGTCGGAGATCGCGGGACCGTTCACGTCGGCAATCCTGGAAGCCGTCGCGTCGCCATGAACGAAACGCACGGGCCGTTTCCCGGACAGGCTCCGAATGGACGTTCGCCAGCCCCTGCCGAGGTGGTCTACCGCTTGAACCGTCGCGCGCGAAGCATCCGTCCGGGCATGCACCCGGGAACGGAGACCGGCGGCGGCCTGGAGCCGATGGTCCGAACGACACTGCTGGATGGGCGCGATCCGCGACGTCTGGATCTGCTGGCAAGCTCGCGGGATCCGCTCAGGCGGCTGTTGGTGCGACGCTATCGCCAGCGCGCATCGATCCGCGTCTACGTGCTTGCGGATCTGTCCGCTTCGCTCGGATTCCGAGGTCGGGGGGATCGAATCAAGACCCTGGCCTCGCTCGTGTCGGCACTCGGTTACTCCGCCGGGAGCGCAGGTGACGCCTTCGCGTTCATCGGCTGCGACGTGCATGTGCGCCGAGAGTTCTTGCTGCCGCCGACGAGGATGTCGGGCGCCTACCTCGACCTGGCCGATCGGCTGCGCGATTGCATCCCGTGCGGGCAAGGGTCCGACGGTCTGCTGGAGGCGATCCCGCTGATCGGAAACCGTCGTGCGCTCGTCTTCCTGGTCTCCGACTTTCATTTCCCGCTCGCTCTGCTCGAGTCCGTCCTCACCGGCGTGGCGCGCCACCAGGTCGTTCCGGTCGTTCTTGAGGACAGCCGCGAATCGGAGCCATCGCCACGGGTGGGGCTCGTGCGGGTTCTGGATCCGGAGACCGGGGAGGAGCGGACGCTCTTGATGCGCCCTTCGTTGCGGCATCGGCTCCGGGCCCAGGCGGAGCGGAGAAGGACGGCGGTGTTCGACTGCCTCGCTGCGCACGGCGCCCCGCCGTTGGTGCTCACCGACCGATTCGATGTCGACCGCGTCAATCGTTACTTCAGTCCGTAGCGCCATGCTGCCGATCCTTGACCCGATCCCAGCGGCCGGCGTTGCGGGTTCTTGCTCCAAGGCAGACATTTCATGCGCTCGGTGAGCGCCGGGGCTCCGACCAGCACTCGTGTTCAGGCTGGGCAGCGTCTTGCCGCAACGCGAGGCGGGGTCATCGGCGAGAGCTCCGGTACGCTCGGGGGCACGGGCTCCCCCCTGGCCCCTGCGCCAATTCGATCCGAGTGGCAGCCGAGGCATGCCCTCGCGAAATTCATCTCCGGCCGGACTGCGTCCGACAAATCCAGCGGCAGCCGGCGAATCGAACTTCCCAGAGCCCGTCCGGTCAGCCCGGTGCCGAACTTGCGCGGATCCATCTGCCTGAGGCTTGCGGCCGTGCTGACGGGGTTGCTGTTGACCGTGTCACCGCCCGTGGATGCCGCCGTCGAGCATCTGTCGGTGAAGACCCCGCGGTCGTTCGGGTACGTGATCGGCGACACGATCGAGCACGAGGTGTCACTGGCGCTGGATCCCGGATTCGAGCTGGACCTCCAGTCCATCCCGGAACCGGGGCGTGTGAGCCGTTGGCTGTCCCTCAATGACGTGGCGCACGAGGGCAGGAACCGGGACGGCACCTCCCGCCACACCATTCGCCTCCGCTTCCAGGTGGTGAATGCGGCCCAGGGCGTGATTGGGGCCGGCACGCCGCCGCTGAGTCTTCGAATCGTCGGACCCGAGGATGATTTCCCGGTGGTGGTTCCCGGTTGGGCTTTCACGATTTCCCCGATGCTGGCCCCGGAGAACAGGCCACCCGGGCGCCTGCCGGATCTGCGGCCGGCTCTGCTCCCCGAACCTGCTTCGACCACGATGCGCACGGCACGCGTCACTGCGCTGGGCGTGCTGGTGCTTGGTCTGGCCGCGCTGATCGCCCGGCGGCATCTGGCAGGGCAATTCGGAATGCGGACGCACGGGCACTTCGAGCGTGCCTACCGCCGGATCCAGCACCGGATGAAGGGACCCGGAGCGCCGGTGGCGTACGCGGACGCGCTGGTCGAGATGCACGCTGCATTCAATGCCACCGCAGGCCGGGCCGTGTTCAAGCATGATCTCGAGCGTTTCTTCGTCGAGCACCCCCGCTTCAAACCGCTTCAAGCGCCGATCTCGGCACTGTTCGCGGAGTCGGGAGCGGTGTTCTATGGCAGCGGCACGGACTCCACCACGGACTCCCGGAGCCTGGACAGCGTGCGCGACCTGTGCCGGGCGTGCCGCGACGTGGAGCGCATCCCGTGAGCATGTTCGGGATCACGCTTGGAGTGGTGCACGGCTGGCCGCTGGCGCTCCTTCCGCTCGCGGTGCTCCCTTTCTTCCGGTCAGTCACATCGGCCGTGCCGTACTCGTGGCTTGGGCTGCTGCTGCCCGATCCCGTCTCCCGCTGGACCGACCATCTCCTCCGCGCGATCGGAAGCCTCGCGATCATTTCGCTGGTGCTCGCGGCAAGCGGCTTGCACCGGTCCGCATACGAGGTCGAGCGGCTCGGCCACGGGGCGCACATGGTGCTGCTGGTCGACCGGAGCACCAGCATGGACCAGCCGTTTGCACGCAGGACCGCCGCAAGCGCGACGAACCAAGGGAGATACCGGCCCAAAGGGGAGGTAGCGCGCGAACTCCTGTCAAAGTTCGTCGCCGAACGGCGCAACGACCTGTTCGGGATGGTCGTGTTCAGCTCCTTTCCGATCCCGGTGCTTCGACCCACCGATCGCCACGCGGTCGTGCACGCGTCGATCGCCGCGGGCGACGTGGGACGCGGGCTCGCCGAAACCAACATCGGGGCCGCGCTGGAGCAGGCGCTCGATTACTTCGAGGGCGAGCCGTATACCGGGGCGCGGATCGTGGTGCTGGTCTCCGACGGCGCAGGGGAGATTTCACAAACCCCGAGGCTCCGCATCGCCCATCGGATGCAGCGGTTGCGTGCATCCCTGTACTGGATCTACATCCGATCCGAACGGGGGCCGACGATCCTTGCCACGTCCGAACCGGGCGATGACGCCGCGGCCTTGCGGATGACGCCGGAGCGTGCGCTGCACAAGTTCTTCTCCAGCCTGGGCAGCTCGTACCGGGCCTATACGGCCGAGAACCCGGAGGATCTCGAGAGGGCGATTGCCGACGTGAACCGCCTGCAGAACCTTCCCGTGCGTTACCTGGAGACCATCGCCAGGCGGGATCTCACGTCCGCGTGCCTTGCAGCCGCCCTGGCGTGCCTCGTCCTGCTGGTCGGGGCGAAACTCTCGGAACGGTCGGCATGGTAGGACCGAACCGCAGGCGGGCGGGCGCAGGCGACCCGGGAGCGCCTCCCCACAGGCGAGCCGGCCTCGCTGGCGGGAGCCCCTGGTGGTACCTCGCGGTTCTCCTGCCGCTGGCGGGAGCCCTCGCCCTCGATCTGCACGGTCTGCTGGAAGACCGGCGAGTCAACCGGGCGCTGGCCCAGAATCAGGTAGCGTTCGTCGCGGAACGCGACACTCTCCGCGGTTCGCTCGCCCGCGCCTACCGACTGCATGCAGGCGGGGAGCTCAGCGCGGCGGTTGCCGCCTACGGCTCAGTCGCGCTGGACGAGGAGCCGGAATTACGCGCAGTGCAACTCTTCAATCTCGCGAACCTCTACCTGGAGCAGGCGGTGGAGCTTGAGCGGGCCGACGAAATGCAGTCCTCGGTGTCGCTCGTGGAGCTCGCGAAGCAAAACTACCGCGAGATTCTTGCCCGCGACCCCCACCACTGGGACGCCCGTCACAACCTGTCCCGCGCGCTTGAAATGCTCCCGGACATTGCCGCGGTCGACTACGAGAACGAGCGCAACCCTGAACGCAGCCCGCGGGCGCGACAAGCGGCCCGAACCTACGAGGGTTTGCCGTGAGCTTCGTGGGTTCGTCGGGTCGCCGCAGCCCCCTGGCGAGCGGCCAGCTCGGGTTGCTGGCGTTGGCCTCGGCGCTGGCGGTGACCGCTCTTGGCAGACCGGTGCTGCCTCTGTCATCCGACGTGTTCCGACACCTGATCGTGTTCGACATCACCCAGAGCATGAATGTCGGCGATGCTGTGCCCTTGGACGACGGGCCAACGACGCGTCTGGAGCATGCCAAGGCCGCGGTGCTCGAAGCGACGGCGGCTCTCCCCTGCGGCTCCGAGATCGGGCTGGCCCTGTTCACCGGTCACCGGGCCTTTCTCGTACTCGCGCCGGTTGAGGTGTGTGCGAACTACGCCGACATTTCCAACGTCGTGGACGCGGTGGACTGGCGCATGGCCTGGGCAGCCCGCAGCGAAATCGCCAAAGGAGTCCACTCCGGGCTCACGATCGCCGAGGCGCTCGGTTCAACCACCTCGCTGGTGTTCGTCACCGACGGACACGAGGCCCCGCCCCTGCATGCTGAACTTCGACCGCGATTCACGGGCGATCCCGGCTCGGTCCGCGGATTGCTCGCCGGTGTGGGCGGCTCGGTACCGCTGGCGATCCCCAAACTTGACCCGCAGGGCCGGAATCTCGGGCATTGGGAAGCGGACGAGGTCATTCAGGTGGACGAACTCTCGCTCGGACGACCGACGAGCGTTCCGGAGAGCTACGCGGGGGAAGAGATCGGAGACGTGGAGGCTCGCATCGCTTCGGGCACCGAACATCTTTCGATGCTGCGTGAAAGCTACCTCCGATCCCTGGCGAACGAGCTTCGGCTGCACTATCGGCGAGTGGGAGACACCGGCGATCTGAAGCAGGCACTTCAGCATCCCGAGTTGGCCAATGACACCGAGGTGTCGAGAAACCTTCGGCCCCTGCTCGCCGGCATGGCCGCCCTGCTCCTGGCCGGGAGCTACCTCCTGCCGGGGAGATGGCGGCGTGGTCGCGCCGCCGGGGCGTCCCGTTCCGAACAGGGAGTCCAGGTCCCCGCCGGAGAGGCGGACCGTGCCTAGCGAGAAACGCCCCGCTCAGGAGACCGTCTGACCGGAGGGTTTTCCAGCCGATCGTCCTCGGGGTGGTGAGCGCGATGGCGCGAGATGCCCGGTCACGACGGGACCGACGCCTCCGGCTCCGGCTATCCGTGTTTAGGAGTTGCTGCGAGTCACGCCGCGTCCCTGCGTTCGGCGAGGGCTCCTATTCCGACACATGCTCGACCGACAGCTCCACCGCGTGCCGGAAGGAGCGCGCTGACGAACGCGGGCTCATGAGCAGGAAACTGTCCGCGCCGTCGCGCAGGACAATCACCGAGAGGTGCTCCATCGCGGTGCGCGCCACCCTGTCCTGCGGGAAGACCCGGTCGTCAAGGTCAAGGGGACAGATGCGTTCCAGCGCCGTGCGAACGCCGACGCCGGTCATCCGCAACATCGCCCAGCTGTCCGACTGATCGGTGACGTAGGCGGCGGACGCGAGGGCGGCTGAAACGGTTACGGCCGGCCGGTCCGGGTCCGGTGGTGCGAACAGGATGAACACCTGGTCCGGCTGCATGCCAAGGACACGGGCCGCGTGCCTGTCACCGAGAGTCGAGTCGCCGGTCGCCGGTCGCGCCGCGCCGAAGCCGCGGACGAGCGCAGCGGCGAAGGCCTCGTCGCCGCCCCGCGGGACGGCTGCCGAAACGAGCGCCAGATCGGTGACCTCGGCGACGGCGACGGTACCGATCGTGCGCTCGTGGCCATCGAGCGGCGCGCGCGCCGTGAGTTCGCGGTCAGGCACGAAGCAGTTCCCCGTCCGGATCGTGGAAATGCGGCGAAACGATCTCGACGTGAACATCGCTGCCCTGCAGCGCGTCCCAGGCCCGGAGGGTCTCGCCGACGCGGGCGTGCCCTTGCCGGACAAAACCGAGACCGATGGACGTTTCGAGGGTCGGCGAATACGCCACCGAGGAGATCCAGCCCTCGTCATTCGCCGTGTCGGCCGGCGCGTTGAGCGCCAAGAGGTGTGCACCCGCCGTCAGTTCATCGCCGGAACTGAGCGGTTTGAACCCCATCAGCTCCATCCCGTCGTCGCGGTTCATCGCCGGCCGTTCAGACAGCACGTTGCCGATACAGTCCTTCCGCTTCGACACCATGCGCTGCAGGCCGAGCATGCGGGCGGTGGTCTGGCCGTTCAGTTCGTTGCCGGCAGCATGCCCTTTCTCGATGCGCATGACTCCGAGCGCCTCGGTGCCATAGGCAACCGCGTCGAACTCCTCGCCGGCTGCCATCAACGCCTCCATCAGGGCTTCGCCGTAACGCGCCGCGACCGCGATCTCATAGGCCAGTTCACCGGAGAAGGAGATGCGGAAGAGCCGGGCCGGGGTACCGCCGCACACGCTGACCTCGGCACACGCCATGAACGGGAATGCCTCGTTGGAAATGTCGTGTTCCGGATCGACGACCTTCGCCAGCAGCCGGCGCGAATTCGGGCCGGCAACTGCGTACTGCGCCCACTGTTCAGTCACCGAGATGAGGTGGACGTCCAATCCCGGCCACAGGCACTGGCGGGCGAACTCCATGTTGCGGAACACGAGAACCGCGTTCGCCGTCGTCGTCGTCATGACGAAATGGTCCTCGCCGAGACGGGCCGTCGTGCCATCGTCGTAGGCAATGCCGTCTTCACGCAGCATCAGCCCGTAGCGCACCTTGCCGACTGCGAGCTTGGCAAAACCGTTGGCATAGATCCGGTTCAGAAACTCGGCGGCGTCACGGCCCTGGATATCGATTTTGCCCAGGGTCGTGACATCGCAGATGCCGACCGAGCCGCGGGTGCCGGTCACCTCGCGATCAACGGACTGCCGCCAGTGGGTCTCACCTGCCTGCGGGAACCATTGGGCGCGCAGCCACATGCCGGCATCGACGAAGACCGCCCCCCGTCCTTCCGCCCAGTCGTGGCTCGGCGTCAGGCGGGTCGGCCGGAAGTCCTTGCCCCGCGACCGCCCGGCGAAGGCCGCGATCGGCACCGGCGTGTAGGGGGCCCGGAACGCGGTCGTGCCGGTCTCCTGGATGGTGCGGCCGGTCAAACCGGCCATGATGGCGAGCGCCAAGACGTTCGCCGTCCTGCCCTGGTCGGTCGCCATGCCAAGCGTGGTGTAGCGCTTCAACAGCTCCACCGAGCGGAAGCCCTCACGGTGCGCCTGCTCCACGTCCTTCACGGTCACATCGTTCTGCAGATCCAGCCAGGCCCGGCCTCGGCTTTCCCGGACATGCCAGAAGGGTGCGGCCTCGGTCGCTTCGTCGCTCGCGACCGGCGGCTCGCCCGCGGCAACGGCAAGCCCGAGTTCACCGAGCGCGGCAGCAGCCGCCCGATGTCCGTCGGCGAGAGCGCCCGCAGTCGTGAAGCCGCCCGCGGCAGCACCGGCGACACTCATGCCGCCGGGGAGCCGGTCGCCGGGGACAAAACTGGCGATCGCGTCACGCCAGACCGGCCTGGCGCCGTGATGACAGGCGAGATGGACGTTCGGGTTCCAGCCGCCGGCAACTGCGAGGCAGTCCAGCGCGATCCGCTCGCCCGTCGCCAACGTGATCCCCCTCAGGCCATGACGGCCCCAGGTGCCCACGACCCGGCTGTTCATCCGGATCCTGGCGTCGGCGACGGCCGCGGCCGGATCCGCATCCCGCACGTCGATGACGGCAGCGATCGGGACGCCCTTGGCTGAGAGGTCGCCAGCCGTACGCCATCCGTCGTCGTTGTTGGTGAACACCCCGACCCGACGGCCGGTACCCACGGCGAACCGGTTGGCGTAGGTACGGACCGCGCCTGCCAGCATGATCCCGGGCCGGTCATTGCCTCCGAACGCAATGGGTCGCTCCGTGGCTCCCGTGCACAGGATGGTCCGCCTGGTATAGAGCCGCCACAGGATTTGCCGGGGTTTGCCCATGGCGGCGGCCAAGTGATCGGTCCGACGTTCCAGTGCGCCGTAGACACCGTGGTCGTAAGCGCCAATCACCGTGGTTCGCGGCATCAGGCGCACCCTGTCCATGGATGCCAGTTCGCGCACGGCGTCGGCGGCCCAGGCCGCCCCGGGCCGGCCGTTCACTTCGTGGGACTCGGCGTTCAGCCGGCCACCCATGAGAAAATCCTCGTCGGCAAGGATGATCCGCGCCCCGCTGCGTCCGGCTTCGAGTGCGGCGGCAAGGCCCGCGGGACCCGCACCGACAATGAGCAGGTCGCAGTGCAGGAAGCCCTTGTCGTAGCCATCCGGGTCGGCCTCGCCCGACAGGCGGCCGAGCCCGGCAGATGCCCGGATGGCCGGCTCGTAGACCCGCTCCCAGAAAGACCTGGGCCACATGAACGTCTTGTAATAGAAGCCGGCCGAAAGGAAGGGCGCGAGGAGGTCATTGACCGCCAGCAGATCATGGCGCAGCGAGCCAAGGTAGTTCTGACTGGTGGCCTCCAGCCCGTCGAACAACTCGGCGACGGTCGCCCGCGTATTTGGCTCCCGGTACGCACCGCTCCGCAATTCGACGAGCGCGTTCGGTTCCTCCGAACCGGCCGAGAACACGCCTCGGGGCCGGTGATACTTGAAACTCCTGGCCACCAGCCGGACCCCGTTGGCGAGCAGCGCCGAGGCCAGTGTGTCGCCGGGATGTCCCGTCAGGCGCCGGCCGTCGAAGTGAAAGGCCAGCGTTCGGCCGCGCTCGATCGCGCCACCGTCGAGCCGGAACGCACCGCTCACCGGTCCCGTCCCCGGGCAAGTGCGACATCGCGCGCCAATTCGACCCCCACGATCTCGTGGGTCAGCGTGTTGCGGGTCACGACCAGCCAGGACCGATCGCCGTGTTCGTGAAACCAGAGCTCCCGGTGCTCGCCGGCGGGGTTGTCCCGGATATGGAGGTAATCGTGGAACAACCGAGCCGCGTTCTCGTCCCCCGGATCGGGCCGGTCGATCAGGCAGGCATCGCCGAGATAGACGAACTCCGCCGCGTCGCGCGGGCCAAGCAGAGGGTGGTCAATGATCATTCCTTCACCCCGCCGCTCGCCACGGCCTGCGGGCTTCTGCCCTGAGGCCGCTCAGCCATTGGTCCCGCCCACGTCGAACGCGGCCGCCCGAGTAGCCACCCTCCGGTGAGCAGTCTGGATTGCGACAACGACATGGTCTCTTTCTCTCCCGGCCCGGCTAGTGGAGGTTGGCCTGGGCACCCATGCCCTTCTCGTCGATCACGGCACCGGTCACGAAACGGTCAAGCCGCATCGCCTCCGCCACCCGATGCGGCACGCCGGTCGCCATCAGGTGGGCGAGGCAGTAGCCGCCCGCCGGGACTGCCTTGAACCCGCCGTAGCACCAGCCGCCGCTGAAAAAGAGGCCTTCGACCGGCGTTCGGTCGATGAAGGGCGACCCGTCCATCGACATGTCGACGACACCACCCCACATGCGCAGCACGCGGGCGCGCCCGATCATCGGCATCAGCGCCATGCCGCCCTCGCAGACATCCTCCACAGTGGGTAAGTTGCCGCGTTGCGCGTAGGTGTTATAGCCGTCGATGTCGCCGCCGAAGACGAGCCCGCCCTTGTCCGATTGGCTGACGTAGAAATGCCCGGCGCCAAAGGTGATCACCCCGGGGATCGCCGGTTTCAGCCCTTCGGTCACGCAGGCCTGCAGCACGTGGCTTTCGATCGGTAGCCGCAATCCCGCGAGGCCCATCACCTGACTGGAGGAACCGGCCACACAGACGGCCACCTTGTCGGCGCTGATCGCCCCGCGGGTGGTCTCGACCCCTCGGCAGGCCCCGTCACGGATATCGAACCCGGTGACCTCGCAGTTCTGGATCACGTCGACGCCTCGCTGGTCGGCGCCCCGGGCATAGCCCCAAACGACTGCATCGTGCCGTACCGTGCCGCCGCGCGGCTGCCACAGGCCTCCCTTGATCGGGAAGCGCTCGTTGTCGAAGTCCAGGAAGGGGCACTTCCGCCGGAGGGCCTCGCGGTCCAGCAGCACCGCGCCCGCTCCGGCCAGGAGCATCGCATTGCCGCGCCGGACAGCCGCATCGCGCTGTGGGTCAGTATGGAACAGGTTGATCAGCCCGCGCTGCGAAACCATGGCGTTGTAGTTGATGTCCTGTTCCAGGCCCTCCCACAGCTTCATCGACAGTTCGTAGAACGGCTCATTGCCGGGCAGCAGATAGTTGGAACGGATAATCGTCGTGTTGCGACCCACATTGCCGCTGCCGATCCAGCCTTTCTCCAGCACCGCGATATCGGTCAGCCCGTGGACCGATGCCAGATAGTAGGCCGTGGCCATGCCGTGTCCGCCCCCGCCCACGATGACCGTGTCGTAGTGCCGCTTCGGGTCCGGCTCGCGCCACACCGGCTTCCAGCCGCGGTTGCCGGTCAAGCCTTCCTTCAGGATCTGCAGGACGGAATAGCGCATGACGTCCTCTGCCAAGACCTGATTGATGCGTCGTTCGCGCCGCCGGTGCTTTCTGAAAAAGGACGGATCTATTATGATTTCGGACATGCTGGAGTCCCGGTTGGTCAACCGCCGCGTTGCCTTCGTCTTGGTCGAGGGCTTCGCCCTGATGTCCTTCGCGGCCGTGACCGAGCCCCTGCGCGCGGCCAACCTGCTGGCTGGCAGGCGCATCTACGAACTGTTCCATTTCGCCGCCGGACCGGGAGCCACGAAGACGCTGAACAGCTCGTCCGCAGCCTCGGTCACGGTCGGTGACCTGCAGGAAACGACGGAAACCTTTGATCTCGCGTTCGTCGTTGCAGGAGGCGACCCGGTCGGCTTTCGCAGTCCCCGACTGTTCCAGTGGCTAAGGCGACAGGCGCAGCACGGCTGCATGCTGGGAGGTGTGTCCGGCGGACCGGCGATCCTTGCCAGCGCAGGCGTCATGGACAACCGGCGGATGACGGTTCACTGGGAGCACTATGCCGCCCTCGCCGAGCGTCATCCCGGCCTCCTTCTCGAACGCACCCTCTACGTCGTCGACCGGGACCGGATGACATGTGCCGGGGGGACGGCTCCGCTGGACATGATGCACGCTCTGATCGCCGAACATCACGGACCGGACTTCGCCCGGAAGGTCAGTGACTGGTTCATGCACACCGATGTCAGGCCTGCCGGAGGCCCGCAGCGGGCCGGACTGGCGCAGCGCTACGGCACCAACCGTCCCGCCGTTCTGGCCGCGATCGAGGTCATGGAAAACCACGTTGCGGACCCGCTGCCGCTCACCGTCCTCGCCCAGGTGGTCGGCGTGAGCGTCCGCCAACTGAATCGCCAGTTCAAGGCCGGGCTGGGCCGCAGTGCCGGGGGGTTCTACCGGGCTCTCCGCCTCGAGAAATCCCGAGAACTGCTGCATCAGACCAGCCTGCCCGTTCTCGAGATCGCGATCGCCACGGGCTTTTCCGGCGCGGCACATTTCGCGACCGCCTACCGTCAGCGGTACGGCGCGGCACCGTCACACGATCGCCTGGAAGCGCTGCACGGGCACTGACTTTGAAACATTGGAACGTGTTCAATCGAGACCAATTCTGACCAATTTTTCGCTGAAATGATTGAAGTATCCGATGGAAAGCGCCATGCTGCCCGAGAACGGATATTTGCCGGCCGGCGGACAGTTGGTTGGAACCGGTTCTTGCGGTACGACCCACGGAGCGCGGCGCGATGAGACAGCCGTTCGAGTAACCGGGGGAGCCAAAACCGTGGAAGGCAATCTTAATGCCCTGACAACGGTGTTCACCGAGTTCTATTACTGGGCGACCATACCGTTGATGTTTTTCATTCATATCGGCTTTTGCATGTACGAGGTCGGCGCCAGTAGGCGGCGCAATCACCTGCATACGCTGATGAAGAACACGATGCTGATCCCATTGGTGACGATCACGTTCTTCTTCTTCGGCTGGTGGTTGTACTGGGCGATGCCGAACGGCCCGTTCATCACCGGCGGCCTTGACACCGAAATGGCGGCAGCCAACACCGCCTGGTCGGAGAACATGGGTCCGCATACCGGCGACCGCATAACCGGCGTGTTCTGGGCAGCCTTCCTGCTGTTCTCCTGGACGGCAGCTTCCATTGTCTCCGGCTCCGTCATCGAACGGATCAAGTCCGGCGCGTTCTGGATCCTTGCGGTGGTCATCGGATCGGTCGCATGGATTATCGACGCAGCCTGGGGCTGGCACTACGGCGGCTGGATGGTCCAGTTGCTCGGCTACCACGACGCGTACGCCTCCGGCGTGATTCACGCGATCGCTGGGGGATTCGCGCTGGGTGTCCTTGTCGTCCTGGGGCCGCGGCTTGGCAAGTTCGCCAAGGACGGCACTCCCCGAAGCATCAATCCACACAACCCCTGGATGGTGTGTCTCGGCCTGTTCTTGATCTACGCGGGCTTCTGGGGCTTCTACGTGGCCTGCAACGTCCCGATCATCGATCCTGGCGGCATTGGCGGGCAGATCACCGGCGATACCTGGACAGCGACAACGATTTACCTGACCCCGACGACACTCGGTGCCATCACGGTGAATTTCCTGATGTCGCTTTCGGGCGGATTGCTGGTCGGCTTCCTCGCCTCCAAGGGCAATCCTTTCTGGACCTATTCCGGTGGACTTGCCGGCATCATCACGGCGTCGGCCGGGAACGACCTGTATCACCCGATCCACGCGATGATCATCGCCGGCATCGGTACCTACTGTGCCTACAAGCTGCACTACTGGGTGGAAGAGAAGTTCAAGATCGACGACGCGGTCGGCGCGGTGGCAGTGCACGGCTACGCCGGCTTCATCGGTCTGGTGATTTGCGGCTTCGTGCTGTGGGGTCACCCGAGCTCGCCGTACGAAGGCTACGCGGCCATCAATCCGCTCGGCCAGTTCATCGGCGCGATCATCATGTTCTTCGTGCTGGGATTCGTGCCGGGCTGGATCGTGGCCAAGATCCTGGCGGCAATGGACCTGCTGCGGATTCCAAGGCGGGTCGAACTGCTGGGACTTGACTTCAAGTCCAACCGGGAAGAGCAGGCGGCTGCGGCCGATGTCCGCTCAACCGAGAAGGCGGCCGTCTGACAGGCTCGCTACCCCATTCGCCTGAGGGCCCGCCGGCAGGCATCTGCCGGCGGGCCAGCGGCCAGAGAGGAGACTGAAGCATGGCTACGACAGGTATCGAAAGCTGGGCGGTCGATCTGAAGGACATCGGCGCCATCTACCCGTTCCAAGGCACGGAAGGGCTGTTCGTGCTCGCGGGCGTAATCCTGTGGCTCGGCTGGCATCTTTTGCAGATGCGCGCCGAAAACGAGGAGTATGACGGCATCGTGAGCCAGCACGGCGACGACGCCAGCGTCAACCAAGCGCTCGACGGCGACTGACTGAAGGGGGGCGCGGGCGACCGCGCCCCCTTACTGCACCGCAGTGTTTCCGCCCCGGTCCTTGCGCTGCCGGGCGGTCAGCTCCAGGGAAACGGGCTGTTGCTCAGCGGATGCAGCTTCCCATCCGCGTAGCGGCTGAACCGGAAAGGCTCCAGCAGGGCCTGCTTCCGGCCCATGATCTCGTCGGCAACCAGGTGCCCGACACCGATCATCTTGAACCCATGGTTGCTGTCGGCGATGACGTAGACGTTCTCGCAGAAGGTGTCGAATACCGGAAAGCTGTCCGGTGTGAAGCACCCCAGGCCACCGGACGGTTCTTTCTTGAATTTCCCGATCTGGCCGGTGAAGCGTTCCTGGCAGAAGGCCAGGGCCGAGCACCACATGTGGGCGAAGTCGGGGCCGACCACGAACTCGGGCGAATCCGGGCCGTAGGGATCGATCGCCACATCGTCCGCCGGAGTCTTCACCTCGTACGGCATGCCGCCGCCCTGGACTCCGCCGAAATGGAAGTCCGGCTTGTAATAGATCCCCCACGGCTCCTCGGTGATGACCGAGCCATCGACATCGGAGCGGAGCGGCACGTCGGTGTCGACGTGGATCACCGGCGGCATGCCGCCGTCGTTGAGCTTCTGCAGGCCGGGATCCACCCCGATGACACCCTCCTCCAGGCACCAGTAGCGCCATGTCGGAATCCCACGGTGCATCGTACCGTCGGGGCCCTTGATCGACACTTCACGCGGCAACTCGAGCAGGTCCCAGATCGTCTTGACCCAAGGACCCACGGCCACGATCACCTGGTCGCACTCGATCGTGCCCCGGTCGGTGACCACGGCCGTCACCGCGTCGGACTGGCCGCCACGCTCGAATGCGCTGACCGACACACCGGTGAGAATGCGGACGCCCCGGGCCTCAGCCTTGTCCGCCAGGCCGTAGATGGCGGCAGTGTTGTTCGCATAGCCGCCTTTCTTCTCGTGCAGGACGGAGGTGATGCCGTCGGCACGCCAGTCGTTCAGGAGGCCGCGCATGTAGGCCGTGCAGTCTCGCTGGCCCTCGATGAACTCGGAGGGGTAGCCGATCGCCTTCTGCTGCTCGTAGATGCTGGTCACATCTTCACGCATGGCCTCGTGGCTGACCTGCATGTAGCCGACCGGGTGATAACTGAAGGCCTTTGGATCGGATTCCCATACCTCTACGCTGTGCGCCATCAGTTCGCGCATCGCCGGCTGGAAATAGTTGTTCCGCACGACGCCGCAGGCGATGCCGCTCGCACCGGCGGCGATCGCGGTCTTGTCGATCACCAGGATGTCCTGGCCGCCACCCTTGCCAGCCGCCGCCGATTGCTCGGCGAGTCGCCAAGCGGTCGACAGCCCGTGGACTCCGGCCCCGATCACGACATAGCGGGCATGTGTGGGAAAACTCATGGAAATGCCTCATCTGGCGGGGCCGCAAGAGCGGAAGTCGACCCATTCTGCGTATTTCGAATGTTCGACAAAACAACTTTCCGGACAACAAAAGGCATTATTGTGCCACAGCACGGCCGTATTTCAGGGGACCGGGAGCGATGGTGAAGTCGGTTCAGGTGGAATTCGTACTGGTGCCGGGCTTTTCGCTGCTGTCCCTGTCCTGTGCGGTGGACGCCCTGCGAGCGGCGAACCTGGTCCTCGGCCGGACGGTTTACGCGTGGCGCCTGTCTGCCGACTTCGATGCCTTGGCATCCGGGGACGGTGTGCCCTCCTCTAGCGATATCCGTCTCTCGGCGGTACCTCTGGCAGCCCGGAGTTCATCGGACACGCCACCGGATCTGCTCGCCGTGGTCGGTGGTGAACGATCTCACCACTATGATTCCGAGGCACTTGCAGTATCGCTGAAGCGGGCCGCAGCCCGTGGCGCCCGGGTCGGGTCGATCTCGGACGGCGCCTTTCCGGTCGCCGCCAACGGGCTGTTTGACGGCTATCGCTCGACCATTCACTGGAAATGCCTTGACGCATACCGGGAACGGTTTCCCGACCTCGATATCCGCACTTCAATCTACGAGATTGATCGCGACCGGTTCAGCTGTGCCGGCGGAACCACCAGCCTGGATCTCATGCTGACGTTTGTCATGGAGGCGCATGGCGCGAGGACCGCATCCCTCGTGGCGGAAAACTATGCCCACGACCGGATCCGTGAAGCGGCGCAGGAGCAGCACGTCACGGCTGCCATTCGCATGGCGGGCCGGAACCGGCATGTTGCGGAAGCGGCGCTTCTCATGGAACAACACCTGGAAGACCCGCTGTCCGTGGACCGGATCGCTCGCGCGGCAGGCATTTCGACCCGGCAGCTCACCCGGCTGTTCCGCAGCCAGCTGGGACGCTCGCCTGGGCAGTTCTATCTTGACCTGCGGGTCGACCGGGCAGCCAGTCTGCTCCGGCAGACCAGCATGAGCATTTCGGAGATTGCCGTCGGTTGCGGTTTCCAGTCAGCTTCCCACCTTGGCCGCTTCCTCAAGCGGCGACACGGCGCGACCCCGGGGCAGTGGCGTCGCGGCCCCTAGTCCGCCGTCTTCCACCTTGCTAACGTCTCCGTCGGCCAACGAGACCGGTCGAGAGTCGTGACTCCCGAGACCCTGCGCCAGCAGTTCCTCACTTGGCAATGCCGCCTTCGCCAGATCGCCATGCGCGAGGACGGCGGGCGGCCTTCCGCAGGCATGCGGCCGAAAATACTGTCGCCCGACCTACGCACGCTTTCCGAAGGCGTGATCGTCCTCCTGGTCCGCAGTGACCCGGCAGAAAGCACGGACTTCTTCCAGTTCCAGCTGAGAAAGAACCATGACCCCAACGAGGTCTACCAGAAAGGCCTGTCCTTTCTGCAATCGACCCACTATCACCGGGCCAGTCAGTTTTCGGACGAAATGACAGCCCTGTTCCTGCCCGAATCCCGGCTTGCAGCACTGCTGGTCGCCCTGCAGGCGTGCCGGCTGGATTTCCGGCAGTTCGGCCAGTCCTATCGCCTGCCCTGCGAGGTGCGCGAACTGGCGCCGGAAGAACCGGCCTACAGGAATACGCTGTGGCACAACCGGCTGTTCAACGCCCAGCTCTCCGACGACGTGCGGATTCTCGGCTTCAAACCGGACTGGAGAGCTGCGACGGAGAGGCAGGTCGAAGCGGGCTGATCCCGACGGATTACCGGCAATCCCGGCGCCAGGCAGACACCGGCATCAACGACTGTCTCGACCTGGCTCCCGCTGGAGGTCAGGCAGGCGAGATGAACAGTGTGCTTCGGGCGTCAGAACTTTCGATAGGCCCGGTAGAGGTCGACCAACGGATGATCCGGCGACATCTGGAACTTGATCAGCATTTCCCGGGCGATCATGTCGCGGTCCTGCTGGTTGTCCGGCAATTCCATGTCTTCGGGAATGGCGACCCAACCGTTGATGTTTCGGTCGAACACTGCGGCCTGCCCGTCGTCGTAACCCATGTGGACGTCTTCCAGCCAGTTGAGGTCATCCCAGCCCATGAATTCCAGGTAGTCCTTCAGAAACGGTGTCAGCCTGTCATAGTCAGGCAGGAGATTGACATCGTACCGGTAGCCGATGTGCTGCCCGATAGCCTGTTCGCGTTCCGAATCAATGCCGTCGCCCTTCAGGAAGTGGTCGACATCGTCGATCTGAGCGCCCTTGTAACCGGATCCCGGCATCCTGTTCCCCTCCCGCCTAAATGTGGTGGTAGTCCTCGACACCAACCGTGAAGTCGGTGCCGGCGAGCGGAACCTGCGCGATCGCGGAGGCCTCCATCGTCAACGCCGCCAGGTCTTCCGGCTCAAGGCTGTGGATGTTGGTCTTGCCGCACGCGCGGGCCATCATCTGCGCTTCCAGAGTCAGCGTGTGCAGGAAATTGTAGACGCGCTCGGCAGCCTCATCGGGATTGAGGCGCTTGCGCAACGCCGGATCCTGCGTGGCCACGCCGACCGGGCAGCGCCCAGTGTGGCAGTGATAGCAGGCGCCCGCCGGCACCCCCATCTCCGATGGAAAGTCAGCTTCCGGGATGTCCTTGTTGCAGTTCAGCGCCATCATCGCCGAATGGCCGACCGCGATCGCGTCCGCGCCGAGGGCAAGCGCCTTGGCGACATCGCCACCGTTGCGGATACCGCCGGCATAGATCAGTGAGATTTCGCCTCGCTTGCCCAGATCGTCGATCGCCCGACGGGCCTGCCTGATCGCGGCCATGCCGGGCACGCCGGTGTCTTCGGTCGCCAGGTGCGGGCCGGCGCCGGTGCCGCCTTCCATGCCGTCGATATAGATCGAGTCCGGGTCGCACTTCACCGCCATGCGGACATCGTCATAGACGCGGGCGGCGCCGAGCTTGAGCTGAATCGGGATTTGCCAATCCGTCGCCTCCCTGATTTCGAGAATCTTCAGCGCCAGATCGTCGGGCCCCAGCCAGTCGGGATGCCGGGCCGGTGAACGTTGGTCGATACCGGCGGGGAGCGACCGCATCTCGGCGACCTGGTCGGTCACCTTCTGTCCCATCAGATGGCCACCCAACCCGACCTTGCAGCCCTGACCAATGAAGAACTCGCACCCGTCCGCCAGCAGCAGATGGTGCGGATTGAAGCCGTAGCGCGACTGGATGCACTGGTAGAACCACTTGGCCGAGTAGCGCCGTTCGTCCGGGATCATGCCGCCTTCGCCCGAACAGGTCGCGGTGCCGGCCATCGTGGCGCCGCGGGCGAGTGCCGTCTTGGCCTCGAACGAAAGTGCCCCGAAGCTCATGCCCGTGATGTAGATGGGAATGTCCAGTTCCAGCGGGCATTTGGCGCGCGGCCCGATGACCGTCTTGGTTTCGCACTTCTCGCGATAGCCCTCAATGACGAAACGCGTCAGTGTGCCTGGCAGGAACGTCAGATCATCCCAATGCGGGATCTTCTTGAACAGGGAGAATCCGCGCATACGGTAACGGCCGAGCTCGGATTTCACGTGGATGTCGTTGATGACTTCCGGCGTGAAAATCTGACTTCTGCCGAGAACGTACTTTTCTTCAGCTTCCAGCTTGGAGTGGCCGTTGCCACCCGGGTTCGGATCGTCCGACATGGCGGTCTCTTTCTTCGTACCTCGTTGCAGGAGAAGCAGGGCTGGTCCTAGAGGACCAGCTTCTTCTCCGTCGGCTCGAGATTGTCGTAACTCCACAGCTGCTTGCCCGCGACGATCTTGGTGAAATGATCCACGCCCTGTCCGGGCAGCAGTTCGTACATCTTCAGCTTGCGGCTCAGCCAGGCGCGATCGAGATCGGTCAGCTGGGCAAAAACGGCATCCACGCCCAGATCCCGGATCTTGCCACCCACGTAGATCGTGCCGTCATACATCGAGTCACCGAGATTCTTGCCGGCATCTCCGCAAACGACGATGCGCCCGCGCTGCATCATGAACCCGGAAAAAGCCCCCGTATCGCCGCCGACGAGAATGGTGCCGCCCTTCTGGTCGATCCCGGTTCGCGAGCCGACCGAGCCCCTGCAGACCAGGTCACCGCCGCGCAACGCGGCACCGAACGTGGAGCCGGCATTCTCTTCCACGACGCAGACCCCGGCCATCATGTTTTCGCCGAACGACCAGCCGACGCGGCCGGAGATCCGGACGGTCGGGCCGTCCAGCAGGCCGCAGCCGAAGTAGCCGAGGCTACCTTCGACGATGATGTTCATCCGGTTCAGGATCCCAACGATCAGCGAGTGTTTGGCACCTGGATTCCGGAGGACAATGCTGCCGTAACCGGAATCCATGAGTTCCCGGATCTTCCGGTTGATCTCCGTCGGCTCCAGTTCGGCGCAATCGATCTCAGCACGTCGGTTGAAGTCGACATCGCGGCCAAAGTGGTAGGCAAAGCCGCCTTCGTGCTCGAGTGTGAACTTCGTCTTGATATCCCGGCCCGTCAGGGGCTCGGTGTGCATGCCCATCTGGGTGGAGGTGGAATCGGTCAGGCCTGCCATACCCGGACCTCCTCATCGTAGGGATCGGTCGTATCGATTTCGTGGGGGAGGATGGCCCGAATCGCGACTTCCTCGGAAGCAAGCGCGACCATGTCGTCCGCTTCGTAGAGCACCATCGGCTTTGCGGCCATCGTGTCCTTGGCCATGCCCAGTTCGTTTCCGGTCGTGATCAGATAGGTGAACACCCCGTCGATCTCGTCGATGGACCTGTGGAGAGACTCCTCGAGCGTCATTCCCTTCTCGAGATTCACCGCCGTGTAGACCGCGAGAAGTTCCGAATCACAGTGGCTGACGAAACGCTGCCCGTCCCGCTCGAGCTGCCTGCGCATCAGCCAGTAATTGGTGATCTGGCCGTTATGGACGACGGCGATATCATTGTACGGATAGGCCCAGTAGGGATGAGCGGAGCGAATGTCGACGTCGGATTCCGTGGCCATCCTCGTGTGGCCGATGCCGTGGGTCCCTTCGAACGTACTCAGGGCGTAGGTTTCGGAAACCGACGCTGCGTCCCCGAGGTCCTTGATCAGTTCCAGGGCGTTGCCGATCGACAGGATTTCCCCGCCCTCGACCTCCTCGATGTGGTCGGCAAGGTTCTTCAGGTCGCCGCCGAACGAAATCCGGGAACGTAGGGCGTATTCCGTCGGCTCTTCCTGTTCCAGTACGTCGACCCCGAGTTCCTCCAGGACCGCGCCGACCGCCGCCTTGCGCTCCCTGATGGCCCGGTGAATCTTGGTCCCGCCGTCCAGGTCCTCCTTCTCAGCAACCTTGAAGCGCATGACGTACTCGTTCGGGCCGGGTGCGCCATACATGGCGAAGCCGGTGGAATCCGGGCCCCGGTGTTTCAATGCCTGCAGCATGGCGGTCATCTCTTCGCCAATCTTGCGGGCGCCGTCGCGATAAATCAGTCCGGCTATGCCACACATGGCCGATCACTCCTTCCAGGGACCCGAGTGTCTGAGGCGGGAAGCTCAAGCATCTCCGGGCGGCCCTACGGCAGACAGTCCAGGTAGGTGTCGATGTCCCATTCGGTGGTCGTGTGCAGGAACCGCTCCCATTCGTCTCGCTTGTACTCGTCGTACAACCGATACATCTCGCCGGGCATGGCGGACTTGATGACCTCGTCGGTAGCGAGCGCGTCCAGCGCGGCGCCCAGCGTCATCGGCAGCCTCTTGACCTGCTTGCCCGCTTCCATTGCCTCGTAGATGTTGCGGTCTTCCGGCGGACCCGGATCGATGTCGTTCCTGATGCCGTCATCGGCCGCCTTGAGGATGGCGCCGGCCATCAGGTGCGGGTTCACCATCGAGTCCACCGAGCGGTACTCGAATCTGCCCGGTGCCGAAATCCGCAGGCCGGTCGTGCGGTTCTGGTAGCCCCAGTCGGCGAATACCGGCGCCCAGAAACCGGTGTCCCAAAGTCGACGGTATGAGTTCACCGTCGAAGCGCCGATGGCAGTCAATGCGGCCAGGTGCTTCACGATGCCGCCAACCACCTGCAGGCCTACCTTGCCCGGCAGCTGCGGATCGTCGGTATCGGGCATGAACGTGTTCTCGCCATCCTTCCGGTACATGAAGTTCTGTTCCATGCCGGGTAGCGGATCGTTATTCAGCGGGACGAGTTCATCCTGGCCACCGCGCCACAGCGAGATGTTGTGGTGACACCCGGAGGCCGACACGTTCATGAACGGCTTCGACAGGAAGCAGGCGATGAGGTTGAACTCGCGGGCGACCTGCGCACAGATCTGACGATAGGTCGTCAGTCGGTCGGCCGTCCGCAATGCGTCGTCGAATGTGAAATTCAGTTCGAGCTGACCCGGCGCGTCCTCATGGTCGCCCTGGATCATGTCCAGCCCCATGGCACGCGAATACTCGATCACCCGCAGGTACACCGGTCGAAGGCTCTCGAACTGGTCGATGTGGTAGCAGTACGGATTGGAAAAACCGCCGTCGGGCTTGCCGTCTTCGCCTTTCTTCAGCCACATCATCTCCGGCTCGGTGCCGTGGCGCAGGTGCAGGCCGTCATGGTCTTCCTGGAACTGCTCGTGGATCCGCCGCAAGTTGCCTCGGCAATCCGCGGTCAGGAATGCGCCCGGGTTCTCGCGTTCCTCCCGGTTGCGGAACAGGGTGCACCACACGCGCGCCACCCGTTTGTCCCACGGCAGCTGGCAGAAGGTCTCCGGCTCCGGGATGCCCACCAGTTCCTTCTCGTGTGGTCCGTACCCGAGGTACTCGCCGTGGCGGTTCAGGAACAGGTTGACGGTCGCGCCGTAGACCAGTTGGAAACCGCGCTCGGCGATGGCTTCCCAGTGATCCGCCGGAATGCCCTTGCCGCAGATCCGTCCGGTGACCGACACGAATTGGAGGTACAGGTACTCGACACCCAACTCGTCGATCTTGCTGCGCACCTGCTTGACCAGATCGTCCCGGCCGTCCTGTCGCACAAAGACTTCGATATCCGTCATGTCGCCTTCCCTTTCTGGCACGCTGTACCGACACCGATCACGCCCCTCCGGCGATTGACGTGACCAATACGAACCATTTAGCTGAATGCGGCCGGACGAACTCGGGTGAAACGATTAGCAGCGAAAAATCAAGAATCCGCGCTAATTCTGGCTCCGCAACGGGCGCGGCCGGATGACCAGCTTGACTGAACGAACGCTACTTTGCACAGTTGCTTGACCAATTGCAAACCAATTACGCCAATATCGACCAATTGGCGGATGTATGCTGTTTGCGGGAAATTCGGGGGAGTGCTGTCGTGGCCGACGCGCGTGCGCCTGTACAAGAATCTCGGCTAACAGCCGGTCCAGGCCTTGCCGAGGACGGCCGGCATGTCGGGTATATCACGACCCAACTGCGCGAGGCCATCCGCAGCGGTTTCTACGTCAACGGGGACCAGTTGCCCGCCGAGCGTGAGCTGGCCGAGCGGTTCGACACCGCACGCAGCACGATTCGCAAGGTCCTGTTCAATCTCGAGACCGACGGCCTGATCGAACGCCGGGTGGGAAGCGGCACCTTCGTCAAATGCGAGGACATGGCGATCAGCGCTGCCCTCGACATCGTCAGCCGGGTCAGTCCACTGGAATTGATCGAGGCGCGGATGGCGGTCGAGCCGTACATGACCCGCCTGGCAGTACTCAATGCGACTGCCAACGAGATCAAGATGCTGGGATCGATCCTGAACGATCTCGACCAATGCCGGAATGACAAGGAGGCCTTCTCCCGGCACGACAGCATGTTCCACGAATGGCTTGCCCGGAGCTCCAAGAATCCGCTGATGCTCCACCTGTATCAGCAAATCAACGCGGTCCGCAGCCATGACCAGTGGGACGCGATGAAGAACAAGATCCTGACACCGGACGAGATCGACGAGTACAACCGTCAGCACCGCGAGCTGTTCGAGGCGATCAAGCGTCGGGATCTGGTCTCCGCAGTCAAGCACATCGGCGACCACCTGGAAAAAGCACGGCAGGACCTGATGGGCGCTGCCGCGCTCTAGCCGGCGCTCCCGTCAAATGGTCTGCTTGCCGGTTAGGCGGTGCTACGGCGACTCTGGCGCAATCGGTCGGTCGTGATCGAGGACAGGGATCTTTTGACGCGCTTCCGCCACGGCTGCCAGGTCGACGTCGGCCACAACGATGCCCTCGCTGTCGCCACCGTCTGCCAGGACCTTGCCCCACGGATCGACGATCAGCGAATGGCCGAAACAGGCGCCGCCGCCCTCGACCTCGCCATACTGGCAGGGCGAGATCATGTAGCAGGCGTGTTCGATCGCCCGCGCCCGATTCAGGACATGCCAGTGCGCTTCGCCTGTTACCCGGGTGAAGGCAGCCGGGGCCGCCAGCATGGACGCGCCGTTGTGGGCAAGCTGCCGGTACAACGGCGCAAACCGCAGGTCGTAGCAGATCGACAGGCCCAGTCCGCCCCACGGCGTGGGCACCACGACCGACCGGTCGCCAGGCGCGATCGTGGCCGATTCCGTCAGTGGACCGGAGTCGAGCACGACATCGAACATGTGGACCTTGTTGTAACGCGCGACGACATCGCCGTCGCTGTTGATCACGTAGGACCGGTTCGAGATCCGGCCGTCTGGGTTCAGCACACCCAGCGAGCCGAGCAGGAACCAGACGTTCCAGTTGCGGGCCGCGGCGGCGAAGGCCGGCAGGACCGGGTGCGCGGCTTCCTCGAAGGCCGCAGGATGAAAGAGGCCATCCTCGGTTCGAAGCCCCGAGAAATATTCCGGCGTGCAGATCAGATCGGCTCCTGCCTCCACCGCCCGCTCCGCGAGGCGCAACGACGTCTCGATGTTGTGGGTAACGTCCGGCGTGGCATTGTTCTGGACGCAGGCCGCGACAAACCTGTTCGACATCGCATTCTCCTGCCGTTCAGCCGGACTAGGCCCGTACCCGCGATTTCGTGGGATCGTAGAAGGGGAACGGCACCACCCGTGCCGGGATGCGCTTCTGGTGGCCGTCCAGCTTGCCGACTTCGACGGCGGTCCCGTCGTCCGAGGCGGTCACGTCTATGCGGCACAGGGCGATGTTCTTGCGCAGGACCGGTGAACGCATGGCGCTGGTGATGGTGCCGACCTGCGCCCGTCCGATGTGGACGCAGTCACCGTGGGCCGCCGGTTCCTGCCCATCCAGCTCCAAACCGACCAGCTTGCGCTGCGGGGATTGCTTGCGCCGGACCAGGGCTTCCCGGCCGACGAAATCGTCTTCCTTCGTCTTCAGCGGAACCGTGAAGCCGATCCCGGCCTCGAACGGGTCGGTCTGGTCGTCAAATTCGTGGTTGGCGAAGATCAGACCGGCCTCAATCCGCACCATGTCAAGCGCTTCCAGTCCGAAGGGCGAGAGCCCGTGCGGTTCGCCGGCGGCCCAGATGGCATCCCAGACGTCACCAGCGTCGCGCGGATGGCACCAGACCTCGAAACCCAATTCGCCGGTGTAGCCGGTGCGGGAAACGACGACCGGAATTCCGGCATGATCGCCTATCCGGCCGATCGTGAACCGGAACCAGCCCAGCTCTTCCACTGCCGGCTGAGCCGGTGGAGTCCACACCACTTCCCGGAGGATCTCCCGGCTCTTCGGGCCCTGGACGGCCACGTTGTGAATCTGATCGGTCGACGAGCGCACCCAGACGTTGAGGTCGAGTGCTGCCGCCTGTTCACGCATCCATTCGCCGCCGTAGTCGCATCCGCCGATCCACCGGAAATTGTCGTCGCCCAGCCGAAACGCCGTGCCGTCGTCGATCATGCCGCCGGTTTCGTAGCACATGGCCGAGTAGACCACCTGACCGGTGGCCAAGCGTCGCATGTTCCGGGTGAGCACCCACTGCATCAGGCGTTCGGCGTCCGGCCCCAGCACCTCGAACTTCCGGAGCGCGGACAGGTCCATGATCACCGCCCGCTCGCGGCAGGCCCAGTACTCGTCCAGCGCCCCCCGGTTGGTGAAACAGTTCGCTAGCCAATAACCGTTGTATTCGGTGAAGTTCCTCGTGTGCCTCGCAAACCGGCTGTGGAAACCGGTCTCCTTGGTCAGCTTCGGATCGGCGTCAGGGGTCATGCGATAGGCCATCGCTTTCGAGAAAACGTTCTCGCGCGGGTAGACCCGCACGTGAATGTCGGTCGGATTCCAGCCGTTGGCGGCATCGATATCGTCCGGACAGGCGGACGAGACGCAGACGAGGTCGGTCAACGCCTGCAGCAGCACGTAATCGCCCGGTCGCGACCAGGGATTGTCGTGGAACGCCTGGTTGGCATCGTCGAATCCGGTGTTGAAGAAGAAGTTCAGCGCCATCCAGCCGCGGCGCGGCGCGATTCCGAACGGCCCCAGCGCTGTGTTGAAGTTGGCGGTGCAGTTGACATGGCCGGGATAGCCCATGTCGTCGTAGTACTTCGCCGTGCAGGCATACAGGAAACTGTCATGCCGGCCACACGTGTCGCGAATCACCTCGACCATCGGCTGCAGGTTCTGGTCGAAACACTTCGACAGCAGGCCCGGCGCCGGATACGCGCGGCCCATCAGGGTCCGCGTCGCCGTTGCGTCCAGGCAAAGTTCCAGATCCTTTTCCAGGCCGGCCGCGGCGAACGCCTGAAAGTCGGAGCTCTGCCGCCCCTGCACGTCGATGATCTGGATGAATTCGCCGGCCCTGACCTCGTAGGCCTCGGCCGTGCGGGCGGCAACGCGCCGGTCGATACGCGGGTCAGTCAGGGGCTCCGGCACCGGATGCTCGGCGGGTGCAACCGGGTTTGCACGGGTAACGAAGATTTCGATCCTAGTCGGCGGATCCTGCCGATCGACCCGCATCGCAGCACCCGGCGCTGCCACAAAGCACACCAGCGGCCGTTCGGCGGTGAATGTGGCCTCGTCGCCGGGGCGCGAGTCACCGCCCAGGACTTCTGTCGACCGCGCCGAGGCGATATCGAGACCGCGCCGTTGCAAGCTGACCGCAAGCGACCTGGCCGGTTCGTCGCCTGCGCCCAGGATCGCCTTCAGGCCTGCCGCAGTTCCGGTCGCCGCAACACCCAGCCCCTCCGTGTCCGCCGAGCCGGTCGGCGCGAAGGCGGATATCTCCGCGGCCTGCCGGCCCTCCCGGTCACGAACCGTGACCCTGTCGCCCGGTTCCAGTGAAAAGACCGTCGCGCCGCCGCCCTCGGCAACGTAGCGCTCGACTCCGACGCCCAGCGTGGGCATGCCGGGCAGCAGGACGGCGCCAGCCGTGGAGGGCACCTGCGAAATCGGCGGTTGCAGCGTCTGGATGATCATTTCGAACCTGGCACCTTCTTTCGTCCGTCAGCCTAGGAACTGGGCCGCCGGTCGGCAATCAGATCTAGGAAGGCGGCGCTCCCCGGACGGGCGCGACCTGCACGGCGGCGGGCGTCCGTCGGCAGGTGGCGATGCGCGTGAAGTCGACGACATCGTCACGCGCTACATGAAATCGCGCTCATGCACGATCGCCGTGAGATAGCCGGCTGCCAGGAGTCGACGGGTATCAGTCATCTCCGGCGGCTGTTCCCGGTGCCACGTGTCGAGCACGTCGGACGCTTGGTTCTTGACAGCAGCCTCGATCTTGGCGTCGTACGCGGCCATCCGGTCATCGTCCTCGGCGGCGTCGGCGCGACCCGACAGCACGCGCGCAATCTCCACGACCTCGGCATTGTTGGGCCCAAACGCTTGCTCGCGTTCGGCCAGCGCGGCCGCGAGCAGGCGGTCGGCCGTTTCGTCTTCATTCTGGAACAGCCGGGCGATGGCGAGGTTGAATCGCGTGAGGGCCGCCGCGCCGGCCAGGAATTCCCGGTGCCGGGCCCGCCGGACATCACCGTAGGTCTGGACGTGGCGCTGTTCCATGCGCTGGTGATAGAGCGAACTGCGGGCCACGGCGGCAACCGCCATGCCGCGGGTCCACTCCAGCGCCGCATTCCACAAAGAAAGCGCTGACGACAGTGCCGGGACGGCGCAGCCATGATCCTGTTCGATCAGGAAGACAAGCGCGCTGTTGTTCTCGCTGGCGGCCCGGCGTGGATCGCCCGCCGGAAAATCCTGCGACAACTCGCCGGCCCGACGCCACAAGTGGACCGCTTCCTCCCGTCGCGCCGCCCGATAGGCGCCGAGTGCGGCGGCCGAGAGAGCGTCCCACTCCCATTCCATCGACACGTCGGCCATGGCCGGGATGCACCGGTCGCGTTATCCGCTCCGGAGATAGCTCTCCATCGAATCGTCCATGGCATCGACCCAGGGAGTGTGGTGGTTGGGGGCCATGGTGCCGGTCATCACCGACTTGTACCCGTTGTCCCGGAACGCCATGATGTTCTGCTTCTTGTGCTTCTTCCACTGGAAGAACGCCTCGTTGGCCCCATCCACGTCGAAGCTGGGATAGTCAGTCTCGGCAATCAGTTCCCGGACGTAGTCGCCCTGGTACCGGATCGCGCCGTAGTCGTCCTCGATCGCGTCCTCCCTGGCCTCGCGGTCGACAACGTCGGCCGCCCGGGCTTCGCGGTCAGGCAGCTGGACCCGGCCCATGACGATGTCCCGGACATACCAAGCCTGCGCGTCGAACATGTTGAAGGTGTACCACTGGTCCTGCATGCCCAGGTAGAAGAGCTTCGGATTGTTGACCCACACAACCCCCTTGTAGAGGTCCGCCGCCGCCAGCCGGTTGGCTGTCCGCAGGCGGAGTTCTGACGCCATGAAGGGGAAGTAATGCAGATAGCCGGTGCACAGGATGATCGCGTCGACGTCGGCCGTCGAGCCGTCCTTGAAGGTGCAGGTATTCCCCACGACCTTCTGCAGCAGCGGCACCTCTTTCCAGTTGTCCGGCCAGTCGTATCCCATGGCCGCGGTCCGGTGGCTCACGGTGACCGACTTGCAGCCGTACTTCCAGCATTGGGAGCCGATGTCCTCGGCCGAGTAACTGGTGCCGATGATCAGAATGTCCTTGTCCTTGAATTCCACGGCGTCACGGAAATCGTGGGCATGCATGACGCGGCCGTTGAACCGGTCCAAGCCGTCGAAATGCGGCACGTTCGGGGTCGAGAAGTGGCCGGTCGCCACAACGACATGGTCGAATTTCTCGGTGGTCTCGACGTCGTTCACCAAATCGTGTGCTGCGACGCTGAACAGGCCCGTCGTGTCGTCGTAGTCGACCCATCGCACCGTCGTCCGGAAGCGGATCGCATCGCGCACCCCCGCCTTCTTCACCCGGCCTTCGATGTAATCGAACAGGACTTCACGCGGCGGGTAGGAGGCGATCTGCTTGCCGAAATGCTCTTCGAACGAGTAGTCCGCGAACTCCAGCCCTTCCTTGGGGCCATTCGACCACAGATATCGGTACATGGAGCAATGGACCGGCTCACCGTATTCGTCCAGCCCGGTGCGCCACGTGTAGTTCCACAAGCCGCCCCAGTCCGCCTGCTTCTCGTAGCAGACGACCTCCGGGACCCCCGCCCCGCCGGTCTTTGCCGCCTGGAACGCCCTTAGCTGGGCGAGGCCGGACGGCCCCGCGCCGATCACCGCAACTCGTTTGCCCATCGTCTTACTCACTGTACTGGCGGGCAATCCGGTCTGACCCCGGTCACCCGCGCGGGTTCAAGTTTCGCCCGGAGGGCCGAAACCAATCTATACCAATCTACACCACTATGTGCCGAAATACGCTCATGTGGTTTCGATTAGTAATGGTCATTCAGTTCGGCAGAGCCGAGCGCAGTCGAGTGGAATGGCGACAATAATGCATATTTCGCTTGCATCCAGCCCCTAATTTGTCATGCTGTACGGGATTGACCGCAAACGTGCAAAGTCGGCCGCCCGCCGAGCGAATTGGTCAGAATTGGTCATGGCGCTGACGGACCGGCCTCCGGTTGCGGTCGCGCAGACTCTGCGGTGTGTCGCCGGACCCTTCGGAAGCACCGCTGGGCAATGGACGCCCGCGCAGGCGTATCAAACTAGGAGGCACGTATGTCGCGCAAGTCACTTGACCGCAAAATCAGTAGGCGGAAATTTCTCGGCACTTCAGCGGCCTCGGGGGCAGCGCTGGCAGCGATGAGCACAGGCCTGTCGCGCGTCTCCTTCGCTGACAGCCATACCATCAAGATCGGCTTTCTGGCGCCGCTTACCGGTCCCGTCGCGGCCTGGGGCAAACCCGGCCTGGACGGCTGCCTGATCTGGGCGGACTGGGTCAATTCCAGGGGCGGGGTCAACATTGGCGGCCAGTCGTACAACATCGAGTTCATCGGCTACGACAACGAGTACGATGCCGCCAAGGCACGCACCGGCGCCACCAAGCTGATCAAGGAAGACGGCGTCAAGTTCGTCATGATGCTGGGTGGCGACACGTGGCCTGGCGTACAGGAGATCGCCGCGCGCGAAGGCATGCTGTTCTCGACGCTGCTTCCCAGCGACCTGTCGCCGGACAGCACCACCCTGCTGGCGCCCTGCGAGGTGCACCCGATCTACAACGTGACCGGCGTCGAGTGGCTGGCGGAAAACAAGCCGGATCTCAAGACTGCCGCGATGTGCGCGCAGGACGACTCCCTTGGCAAGCCGTCGGTGGCGACCTATCTGGCGGCCTTCGAAGCAGCCGGGATCGAGATGGTCGACGAGCCCCTGTTCTTCGACCCCGCGACGACGGATTTCGCACCGGTCATGACCAGGCTTCTTTCCGCGAACCCGGACATCCTCTGCCTGGATACCTGTTACGCCGATTACGTCCACCCATTGTGTGAACAGGCGTTCCAGCAGGGCTATCAGGGTCAGATCATTTCCTGCACCGCCGACTTCTATCAGAAGATCATCGAAAAGACGTCGGAAGAGTTCATGGAAGGCTTCATCTTCCAGTTCCCGGACTTCGACGACCCGGCGCTCAACAGCGAAGGGGTGAACTTCGTCAACCCGAACGAGTTCTACGCGGAGTACGCCAAGCGCTACGGTGCCTCGGAATGGAGCGCCGTCTCCTGGGAATACGCCTCGATCATGGACCTCTGGGCCGACGCCGCTAGCAGCGCGGGCAGCGCCGAGCCGGCCGCCGTCCTGGAGGCGATGAAGGCCGACGGCACCGGCAAGCACGCGTTCGGCACGGCCGACTGGTGGGGCACGGAGCTGTTCGGCATCGACAACGCCCTTGTCGGCAACTGGCCGGTCGTCGTGATCGAAGGCGGCAAGGCCACGATCAAGGACTTCCGGTCCATCCCCGCTTGGTGGGACCAGCATAAGGACCTGATGATCAAGCACATGACGGACCTGGGCCAGATGTGGAACCAGCGCGGGTAGCACGCCGCGTTCCGCATGGCACCGCTGCCGTGCTAGTACAGGCTGCCGGGGCCGGGTGTTGCCCAGTCCCGGCAGCGTTTTTTCGCCCGAGGCGGTGAGGCCCGCTGATGGACCTGCTGTGGCAGACCGCCGTCAACGCGACGTATGCGGCCAGTTACATGGCGCTGATCGCTGTCGGGCTGGTCATGATCTTCGGCGTCATGGGCGTCATCAACTTCGCGCACGGCGAGCTGTACATGGTGGGCGCCTACTGCGTCGTGTTCCTGTACGCCCAGGAAAACTTCCCATTCCTGCTGGCGGTGGCTGCTGGGTTGATGTTTGTCGGCCTCGTGGGCCTCGTCATGGAGCGGACGTTGTTCCGGCCGTTACGCGACAATCCACTGGGCGGCCTGATTGCCTCGATCGGCTTCCTGCTCATCCTGCAAACCTTGGCCGTGTTCGGCTTCGGCCGACGCATGGGCCATGTCCCGCCCTGGACCCAAGGCAAGTTTGAGGTCTTCGGGGCCATCCTGACCTATCAGCGGCTGTTCGTCATTGCGGCCGCGATCGTGCTCCTGGGAGCTCTGTGGGCCTTCCTCAAACGCTCGAAATTCGGTCGGGCGCTGCGCGCCTGCGCCCAAGATGCCGAGGCCGCTTCCCTCCAGGGCATCTCGATGAACCAGACCGCCCGCATCGCCATGTTCATTGGTGCTGCCCTGGCAGGCGTCGCCGGCGCGCTGACCGCGCCCCTGGTCAGCCCGACGCCCTACATCGGCCACTCGATCATCGTCACGGCCTTCATCATCATCATCGTGGGCGGCGTTGGCAGCCTCGAAGGCGCCGTGATCGCAGCAGTGCTGTACGCATTCGTCCACACATTTGTCACGACGTTCTTCGACGGGGTCGTCGCCAACATCGTCGGACTGGCCCTGATGCTCGCTGTGCTGGT
This sequence comes from Rhodospirillales bacterium, assembly GCA_028824295.1. NCBI lineage: Bacteria > Pseudomonadati > Pseudomonadota > Alphaproteobacteria > Rhodospirillales > Rhodospirillales bacterium. Next base: position 127,915 of record JAPPED010000007.1, read on the forward strand.
GGTGCGGCCGACTGGCCTGTTCGGGGCAAAGGAACGTGCCTGAAGCCACCGGCACCATGCCAGGAACGGGGACCGGAAGACTGGTCCGGCGGATCGCCTGGCAGCTGCGACTGGTCTTCCTGTTCGCCGCGCTGGCCGTCCTTCCCTACCTGCTGAGCTATTCCCAGCAGGAAATCGCGGTGCTTCTGGTCATCAACGTCCTGCTGGTGTCCAGCTACCGGCTCTTGACCTTGACCGGTGAGTGGTCACTCGGCCACGTTGTCATCATGGGGGTCGGAGCCTATGCCAGCGCGCTGCTGGCAAAGCGGCTCGGCGTTCCGGTGCCGATCTCCCTGCTGCTCGGCGGCGGCATTGCGGCAGCCACCGCGGCGGTCCTGAGCTTTCCGCTGTTCCGGATGAAGGGCTTCTACTTCCTGATCGGCTCGTTCGCGGCCGGCGAGATCATCCGCCTGATCTGGAAGCGCTTCACCGAACCCTTCGGCGGTCCCAAGGGGCTGAAGCGCATCGATGCCTTTCCTGACATCGACATCGGCTTCCTGTCGATCGATTTCTACGAACCGGTGAACTACTACTTTCTGGCGCTGATCGTCGTATCGGCTTCGCTGTTCGTCCTCTACCGCATCGAACGATCGCGCATCGGGTTGACCTTCCACGCCATCCACTGGCAGGACCGGCTCGCCGAATCGGTCGGGATCGACACGTTCCGCTACCGGACGCTCGCGTTTGTCATCGCCTCCTTCTTCGCCGGAATCGCGGGCGGTCTCTACGCCCACTATGTCGGCGCAGTGAACCCGACACGCTTCGGTGTCGACCAGATGGTCTATGTCCTGGTCTGGGCAATCGTCGGCGGAACCGCCACCTTCCACGGCCCGATTCTCGGCGTGGTCGTGCTCACCGTCATCAATGAGATCGTCTTGCGTGCCCTGGGGCTCGATACTGCAAGGCCGTTGATCTACGGGGCCATCCTGATCCTCTCGGTACTCTACCTGCCGAACGGCCTCGAAAGCCTCGTACCTCGGGTGCGGGAACGGGTGCGGCGCTGGCGCGGCCGGCCCATCGCGACCGGAGAGGGGGCGGGGTGAACGCGCCGGACGAACGAACGATCCTGGAAGCGCGCGGGCTGACCAGGCGGTTCGGTGGCCTGGTGGCGGTCGACAATTTCAGTTTCTCCGTACGTGAGGGCGCCATTCATGGCCTGATCGGGCCGAACGGTGCGGGCAAGACCACGACCTTCAACGTCATCAGCGGCTTCTACGCGCCAACCGCGGGGCAGGTGTTCTTTCGCGGCCTCGACATCTCCGGCCGCAAGACCAGCACGCTCGCGGCGATGGGCCTAGTGCGGACGTTCCAGGGCTCGACCTTGTTCCAGGAATTCTCCGTCCTGGACAACGTCCGTGTGGGCCGCCATCTCGGTGCCCGAGCCCGTTTTCTTAGCCGCCTGCTGGGTACGGATCGGTCATCCGAGCGCGAAGCTGACGCGAAGGCGTTGGCCACACTGGCGTTTTTCGGCCTGGAGGAGCTGGCGGACGAACCCGTGTCGAATCTGCCGCATGGGCATCAACGCATGCTGGGCATGGCGGTCGCATTGGCGGCGGAACCAAAGGTCATGCTGCTCGACGAACCCTTCACGGGCATGAACCCGGAGGAGACCCGGCGCATGATGGCCCTAGTCCGGCGCATCCGGGACCGCGGCGTAACCGTCATGCTGGTCGAGCACGACATGCAGGCGGTGATGAACCTCTGCGACATCATCACGGTGATGAATTTCGGCGCCTTGCTGGTGGAGGGCATACCGGAGGCGGTGCGCAATGATCCGGCGGTCATCGAGGCCTATCTCGGCTCGGCCACGGCCAACGGGGCCAGCGATGCTGCTTGAGATCCGGGACATCGAGGTGCGTTACCAGAAAACCGCGGCGCTGAAGGGCGTCTCGATGGCGGTTCCGCCCGGCGGCATCGTGACCATCATCGGCGCAAACGGTGCCGGCAAGACGACGACCCTGCGCGCCATCTCCGGACTGGAGCCGCTGACCAGAGGGGAAATCCGGTTCGACGATGCAAGAATTGACGGCCTGCCGCCGGAAGAGATCGTTCGCCGAGGCATCGCCCAGGTGCCAGAGGGGCGGCGAGTGTTTCCGGACCTGACGGTCGAGGAAAACCTTCACACCGGTGCGTTCCTGCGGACGGACAAGGCTGCCGTGCAGGGCTCCCTGATGGAGGTCTTCGACCACTTTCCACGCCTCGCGGAGCGGCGCCGACAATGGGCCCGATCGATGTCCGGCGGGGAGCAGCAGATGCTGGCGATTGGTCGGGCGCTCATGAGTTCTCCCCGGATGCTGCTGCTGGACGAGCCCTCGATGGGCCTGTCGCCGGTGATGGTCCAGGAGATCGCGAAGATCGTTACCGATATCTCCGGGCGGGGCATCCCGGTCGTGCTGGTCGAGCAGAATGCGGAAATGGCCCTGCGGTTGGCGCAATACGCCTACGTGCTCGAAACCGGCGCGGTGGCGCTGGAAGGCCCGGCGGCCGACCTGCACGAGAACGCCCACGTGCGCCGGGCTTACCTCGGCGGCTAGGGTCAGGAGACGGCGCCAACCAAATTGGAAACGGCGCGTTCGGGGCTCCCTTCCCTGCCCTATGGCCGGAAGGCGCCAGCGCTCAGGCGTCCGCCTGCAATCGATTGCCGGGGGAAGCGAGGGAGATCGGCATTTGGCGGTGCCGGAACACGCGTCGCCCGACATCGACGGACCCACCTACGCTGTCGATGGGCTACGGTCGGGCCAGGAACGCAACCCGCAACCGTTCTCTCGCGGAAACCTCATCAATCAACGGGGACTGGCCGATGGATCGGCGGCAGAAGCTGGGCGCCTACAAGGGACTTCGGGGAGAAAACAAGTCCTCGCTTGCCGACAAGGCCTATCTGCAGATCGAAGAGATGATCGTCACACTCCGGCTCGAGCCGGGCCAGCTGCTGACGGAAGCGGCGCTGATGGACGAACTGGATATGGGCCGCACCCCCGTGCGTGAAGCGCTACAGCGTCTCGCATTCGAAGGGCTGGTCACGATTCTGCCGCGTCGCGGTGTGATGGTGACGGAAATCAATCATGCGCGCCAACTACAGCTGCTCGAGCTGCGCCGCGAAGTCGAGCGAATGATCATGCGCGATGCCGCCCGGAGGGCCACGCATGAAGAGCGTCAGTCATTTGGCCAGCTCGCCAGCGACCTCGATGCTGCAGCCCAGGCTGGCGACGACGTCACGTTCATGCGGTTGGATCTTCAGTTCAACGGGCTGACCGTGACCGCCTGCCGGAACGAATATGCCGCAAGAACCATGCAGCTGATGCAGGGCCTCGCCCGACGGTTCTGGTATCAGCACTACCGGGAGGCGCTCGACTTGAAGCGCTGCGCGACTCTTCACGCCGCGGTCGCGAGGGCGATAGCCGAGGGCCGAGCCAACGATGCCGCCGACGCGTCGGATGAGCTGATCGACTACATGTCCGAGTTCACCCGGGCCAGTCTGTGAGTGGCCGGCCGTTTGTGTGGAAAACGAGCGGCCCTTGGATCGCGCGCAGGACGAAACCTGTCCCGGATGCCGCGTGGACGGCCGCTACCGTTTGCCGCTGCTGTCTTTCTTGACCTCCGGAAACAGCCAGACCGCCACACACATGAATGCGGTCAACCCGAAATGCAGCTCAACGGATACATCCAGCCCAATTCGCTGGCGGATGAGCCAAAGCGCGGCGCTGGCAACGATGACGGTGAGGGTGAGGATCGCACGGATCATCGGCGGCATCTGTTCTCTCCGTTCAGACTCGTGTGAAACTGGCCAGCGTGTACGAAGCCACAGCACATAGTGCCAGCACGGCGAGCAGTCCGGTTCGCGAACTTCGGAACCACTTTGGCAGGAGCTGGACCAGAAACGGAGCGCCGAGAACGGCGACACCCGCAGCAATCACGCCGACCGTCCACGGCAGCAACGGCGCGGCAAGAATCAGGGCCGCCAGCAACACGCAGATGGCTGCGGCGGACGCATAGACGAGAATCCCACCGATCAGGCCGCGCGCCACAGCCGGACCGGCCGCTCGCGGGAGAAAACCGCTGACCATGACGGTCGACCACACGGCGACCAGGGCACCCGCCAGAAAGCCAGCCAGCACGTGATAATCTAGGTCTGCCAAGGGTCCGGGCATCACGACTTCAAGCCCGTTGGACGGTGATACATGGCTGATATATTATCAGACGATCATCATTCGCGAGTGCTCGGCGGGGCCAGTGAGTAATCGCACCTACACGGGGAAGCGGGACATTGACGGCGCCGAGGTCACCGTCGACGGCAAGCCCTTGGACCCTCGTCTGGACATCCACACGTTCACGAGCCGCGGATTCGAGTGGGGCTACGAGGGCGATGGACCATCTCAGCTGGCGCTGGCGATCCTGGCAGAGCATTTCGCCGATGACGAGCAAGCCAAGGTCGAATGTGCGGCCTTCATGTCCAGGGTCGTCGCCTACTTCAGCAACGAGTGGGAAATGACATCGGCGGACATTGAAGTCGCTCTCACGAACGTCCGGGCCACCAGTTGATCGGCCGAGAGGAGGACCAATGCAGCGGGAACTCGATCAGTCGCACATGTCGGACCGGCAGCGCCGGTACCGCGATACATACCGCCAGCGCATCGTCGGCTGGTACAACGGGTGGCTCCACGTGAGCGTGATCTATGCGATCGGGTTCGCCGCCATGACGATTTACTTCCAGAGCATGACGGATGTGCGCTGGTATGAGCTGCTAATCGTGCCGGTGGCGTTCCTGGGCGCCAATTTCTTCGAGTGGTTCTTGCACACTCATATCATGCACAGACCGCAGAAGAACAGGGCGTTGCGGGCCATTTACATGCGCCACACGATGATGCACCACCAGTTCTTTACCGACGACGAGATGCGTTTCGCCGGTCAGCACGACTGGCGAGTCACGTTCTTCCCGCCATTCGCCTTGGTGACGTTCATCTGCATGTCGATACCAATCGCGCTCGTCGCCGGCTGGCTGTTCACGCCCAATGTCGGCTGGCTCGTCATTACGACCACCACGTCCATGTATCTCATCTACGAATTCATGCATTTCTGCTGTCACGTGGACGAGAGTTGGTTCGTCCGCAACGTGCCGTTCGTGAACACCATCCGGCGCCACCACACGGCCCATCACAACCAGTCCCTCATGATGGAACGCAACATGAACCTGACGTTCCCGATCATGGACTGGTTGTTCGGGACCTCTGACCTCGAGCGCGGTCTGTTCGGCCACCTGTTCAACGGCTACGACACCCGACACGTTAAGAAGGACATGCGCCAGACGGCCCGGACGCCCGACGGCCGCCTGCCGGACCTAGTGCCGGTCGCCGCGAAATAGTCTCGCGCGCGCGCACGGTTTCTCAGGCAATTGCCGGCGGGGATTTCCCGTTTGCCGGCACGACAGTCGCGAATTGGTGCGCTGCACCGACGCTGACGCGGTTCGCATCTTCTCGGAGAGTCACGCCGAGGTGCTCACGTAGGCAGCCGCACGACTCCTCCCGCGCCGGATGCCGGCGCCGTGAGTGGGGACTGCCAGCATGGATCCAGTGACGCGCGGCACTCTCCGTTGCCGGGGACGCGACGCACGCCGGGACGCAGGCGGCCGGGCCGGCTGGGACATGAAAGCGCTCGGCCTCGATGAGGCGAACCTGTTCCCGTGATTGCCGAGGGCGACCGCGGGCCCCGGAACCGGCGGGCGAGCGTCACCGCGGCGCGGTCGCCGCGTCGACATCGTCGCTCTTGCGCCAGACCGTGGCAAGCCACGGCTGTTCGGCCCGACGGCGGCCAGGCGGTCGATAGTAGTGGTGCACTTCGGTGAAACCGGCCCCGGTGGTCAGGGCGCGCCACGTCGTAAGATCGTAGAAGCAGCCGTAGCGGCCACCGACCCACCCTTCCTCGTTCTCGCCGCGCGGATTCGAACAGAACAGCACGCCGCGGGGCTTGAGCGCGGCCGCCAGTTCAGCGAGAACGCGTTTGATCTGGCTGCTCGGTACATGGAACAGCGAGGCGTTGGCGAAGATGCCGTCGAAATGCGCGGACGGCAGGCGGAGGTCGAGGAAGTCCTGGTGCAGTACCGGGCAGTTGATCCTCGCCCGGGCCAGCGCGACCAGCTCGGCCGATCCGTCGAGGCCCGTGACCTCGTGCCCGAGCTCGGCAAAGGCGCGGAGGTCGCGGCCCGGACCGCAGCCGAAATCGAGAATCGTGTGCGGCGGCGCGCCGTCGATCGCGTCCAGCAGGGCCTTGATGTTCTGGCTCACATCGTGGTCGGAGGTGCGATGGCGAAACGCCTCCGCCATGCGGTCGTACTCGGCAAGGGTGGCAGCGGCGGCCTCCCGAGCGGCCGTGTCCTCGCTCCGCGAGCGGCTGTTCACGGGATCGCCCGGCGGCTTCTCGTGGGGCCGGGATAGCTGCAGCAACCCGGCCGCGAACGACCTGAGCCCCTCCCCACCGGAGCAGGGGCGGGCGCGAGACCGCCATCGACCCCCCGGGCGCCGACCCGTCGCAACACCGTCGTGCGCAAGGTCCGCGGCTGTCCCTGTGAATGTCGCACGGCCCCAACCATCTACGCCAAACCCGCGGAGGCCTCAAGGGCCGACCTCTCCACTCGTTGCACTTCGCGGTATGCTTGCAAATCGAGGCCACGCTGCATTGAGGAAATGAAGCCCTTGAAACACATCGGTATTCGGACATGCAGGTCATCGTACAGCGTTGGCTGGAGACTGGCACGTCGGAGCGTAAGCCGGCGTTTCCCGTCTGGACTCATTGGTTCGGGTTATCCGAGCTGCGAGTGATACGGGGCCAAGCGGTGGAGCGGTTCGATGTCGTCATAGTCGGAGCGGGTCTCTCGGGCATCGGCACCGCCTGCCACCTCATGCGGAATTGCCCCACCAAGAGCTTCGTCATCCTGGAGGGTCGCCAAGCTGTCGGCGGCACCTGGGATCTGTTCCGTTACCCCGGAGTCCGTTCCGACAGCGACATGCATACGCTGGGGTACGCCTTCAAACCCTGGAATGAGGCCAAGGCCATCGCGGATGGTTCGACAATTCTCAAGTACGTCAACGAGACGGCCGATGAGCACGGGATCCGCGACCACGTGCGCTTCGGACACCGGGTCACGAACGCGGCCTGGTCAAGCGAGGACGCCACCTGGACCGTAGAGGCTGAAACCGACGGCCGTGCAGTGCAGATCGCGTGCAGCATGCTCTTGCTGTGCGGCGGCTACTACAACTACGAACACCCGCACCGGCCGGTCTGGGACGGTGAGGAGGACTTCAGGGGCACCGTGGTGCACCCGCAGTTCTGGCCGGAGGACCTGGACCACCGGGACAAGGAAGTCGCGGTGATCGGGTCGGGGGCGACGGCCATGACGCTGGTGCCGGCAATGGCGATGAGCGGCGCGCGTCACGTCGTCATGGTGCAGCGCTCACCCACGTACGTTCTGTCCTGGCCCAGCCAGGACAGGATCGCCAATTTCCTACGCCGTTTCCTGCCCAACCGATGGGCGTATGCCATTATTCGCTGGAAGAACGTGAAGCGTGTCCACGCTTTCTACCGCCTTACGCGCACGCAACCGAGGCGGGTAAAAGCCAAGCTGCTCGAGATGGTGCGCGGAGCTCTCGGACCGGACTACGACATCGACAAGCACTTCACGCCGCGCTACGACCCGTGGGACCAGCGGCTGTGCCTCATCCCGGACGCCGATCTGTTCAAGGTCCTCCGACGCGGCACGGCCAGCATCAGGACGGAAATGATCGACCGGTTCACGAGAGACGGTCTGCAGCTTGCAGGCGGCGACGTGGTTCGAGCCGACATCATCGTGATTGCCACTGGCCTCCGTCTGCAGGTGCTGAACGGCGTGTCCCTGAGCGTCGACGGAAGAACGGTCAACCCGCCTGATCACTGGTACTACAAGGGCATGATGTTCTCTGACGTGCCAAACCTGATCCTCACCTTTGGCTACATCAATGCGAGCTGGACGTTGCGCGCCGACTTGACCGCGGAATACGCGTGCCGGTTGATCAACGAGCTCGAAAGGACTGGCAACCATCAGGCGACGCCGCGCCTCTCGGAACATGCACGGCAGACGATGCCCGCAAGACCGTGGATCGATGGTTTTTCGTCAGGGTACTTCCAGCGGGACATGCACCGGTTTCCCAAGCAGGGAGATCAGGACCCGTGGCGCAATACGCAGGACTACCTCGAAGACCGGCGCGTCGTGAAACGGGCGGCCATTGCGGACGGCGTGCTGGAACTCTCCAGCCCTGAAGGCATGTCGGACGCACCTGCCGGCACACGCGCCCGTGTTGCCCGCGCCGCCTGATGGCGCGTTGCGCGGCAATCCCGGCGCCATCGTGATTGGCTACGGTCTGCTGCAGCCCGGGAGGGATTTCCGTCGCGTTGCCAAGCCGCTGGCCGGGGTGCTGGCCGCGGGTCCAGAACGTCCGCGCCGGTTCGACCCGGCGGACATGTGTCGCTGGTGAGGTTCCCCGGATAGCTCCCGGCGGTCGAACGCCGGTTCGGGACAGGGTCACACGGCGTGCCGGAAGGGGTCGCAGCCGCCTCTCGATTGATGACAGCAGGAGAACACGCCGATGCCGGTCATTCGCGTCGAAGTTCCGGCCGGCACGCCTGCCGGCACGCAGCAGGCCATCCGGGTCGCGGTCAAGGCCGCGGTGCTCAAGACCCTGGCGCCCAAGGAGACCAAGTACGACTATGTCGCGGTTCGCGAGGTGGTCGGCGAGATCGGCGACGGCGTTCCGCTGGTGGAGATCGACCTGCGACCGGGCCGCGAACCGGAGCGCAAGAAGGCGCTGGTCGATGCCATCGCCGACATCCTGCACGACACGATGGGCGTCGCAGCTGCCGACATCTACGTCCTGTTTCGCGAGAACCCGGCGGAGAACCACTATTGTGGCGGCGAACCGCTCGCCGCCTGGGTGCCGGCGGACACGTAGCTTGAAGCGACGTTGCCGGACGGCACCTCTCCCGTCTCACGGGCACTGACCGGATCTTGCTGCCCGGACCCGCGGCGTCCCCGGTGATCGCGCGATCCGCTAGACCGTCACCAGGCGTCCGGCACGCGTTCTACGCTTCACCCGTTCCGGTCCCAGCGTGGATCGCTTCCGCATGTGCCTTCAGGCCCATGGCCACATCCATGAAGCCGCGACGCATGTAGCCGCCCCAACACACTGACACCATCGGCGCCATCACACCGGTCAGTGTGTCGGAATTGTAATAGCTGCAGCTGGTCTCATCGACAGGGTTGAGATGTTGCTCCCGCACTGCGCGCAGGAGCCAACGGGCTCCGAATTCCGTTTGCCAGGCGATCAGCCGCGGCCGTTCGAACGCGCACACGTATTCAGTCATGCGAAACCGTGTCGGCCCCATCCTCACCGTCAGGTGTGCCGGGGATCCGATCGAGAAATCCGTTTGCACCTGGGGTGTGAAGCGGTTCCACTCTCCATACCTGTCGACCTCGGTCAGAACCGTCCAGACGACATCGATCGGGGCGTTGATCTGAATCGGTTCGGTTCGAATTTCGAATTCACGCATGGTCAATCATCCCGAGGTTTCGCAAGAAGATGCCCCAGTTTTCCAACCGGCGGTGCAGCGCTCCCAAGACCGTCTCCCGCGTAGCCTGTCACTCGGCCCGGCAGTCCGGCAGCCTTCGAAGCGAATACGGCCGCGCAGTGCCAACGTGCAGGTACACCGCACCGCGGCCGGGACGGCAAACTTCCCAAGCAACAGTAGCAGGGCTCCGGCACCGCGCTTCCGCAATACCCGACCATTCGGACCATCCATTGCGGCACGCCTGCCGGAGCCAACTCACGTGTACGGGCGGAAGAACGGCATCGCGGAGGCTGCGCGAAGTCCGACTGCAGGTGTTCCAACGACGACCGGCATTCGAAGCGGCTCGGACCGGAGTGGATGGCGCCCGTTCCGGTGCTGCACTTGTGGCGCGAGGCCTGCCCATCAACCGATTGATGCGCCGGCGACGGCGGCGACTGCTTGTCCGTCGGATGTGCAGCGTGCCGCGTTTGCCGTCGGGGAATGCGTTTCCGCCACCGGGAAGAAGGAGACATGGTGCCGCCATGACTGCTCGGCCTGGCCCCAGGGTGACTCGGGCGACCGCGCCCTCGTTCCGGCAACGTTCCTTCGGTCAGGCCGGATCACCTGGTCGGCCGAAATCCGCTATGACCTGACCCGTTCAGGGCGTTCGGCCCGTACCAACATTACGGGTGGACCAATCGCTCGCGACCGGTCATGCTCACACCTGCAAGTCCGGTCATGACGGATCTGCTTCCAGCCCGAGCCTCGCTCGCCACGACGTTCCTAACGCGCCCTCGATAATCAGTTTCATTCGTGGTTGCGTGCGCTTGGCAACGTGCCTCAAGTATCGCGTATCGCGGGTGGGGGCCCGGCTGGCCTCGGGAAAAGGAGTATCGGTTAGTGTCTGTTCGTCCGTCGTTTGTTGAGCTGAGACGCCGCCTCGAATCCGGCATGGTTGGTCAGAGCCAAACAGTGCTCAATTTGTTGATCGGGATACTGGCCGACGGCCATGTCCTGCTGGAGGGAGCGCCGGGATTGGCCAAGACGCGTATCGCACGCCTGCTTGCGCTGGGAATGGAAGGTGTCTTTAACCGGATCCAGTTTACCCCTGACTTGCTGCCTTCCGACTTGACCGGATCTTCGATTTACGATGCCCGTGAGCAGAGATTCGATTTTCAGATGGGGCCGATCTTCGGAAACTTCATTCTTGCCGACGAAATCAACCGTGCGCCGGCAAAGGTTCAGTCGGCCCTGCTCGAGGCGATGGAGGAACGGCAGGTCACGAGCGGCACGAAGAGCTTCAAGCTCGAATCGCCGTTCTTTGTCATCGCGACGCAGAACCCGATCGAGCATGAGGGAACGTGGGAACTTCCGCAGGCGCAGCTCGATCGATTCCTGCTGCATGTCACGGTCGACTATCCGGACCTCGCCACTGAGAGAGAGATTCTCGATCTGGTCCTGCAGGAGGCGGTTGACGCCCTGACCCCGGCCGAGCCGCCTGCCCCCATCTCGAAGGCTGACCTCGCGGAGGCACGGCGCCTGGTGCTCGACGTGCACCTGTCCGATCCCATTCGGGATTACATCGTGCGCCTGATGTCGGGCACGCGCGGCGATCCGAAGAGTCTCGATGGGGTAGACGAGCACCTGTCCCACCCCGTGAGTCCACGTGGGTCGGTGTCGCTGGCGCGGACCGCCCAGGCGCGCGCCTGGCTGATGGAACGTGATCACGTGCTGCCGGAGGATGTCTACGCGCTGGTACCGGATGTCCTGCGGCATCGCATGGGCTTGACCTATCGCGCGGAGGCGGACGGCGTCACGCCGGAC